>JACDBZ010000088.1 GCA_013694645.1 Chloroflexota bacterium | reverse complement strand
CAGCTGGGGCGGGAGGCCGGCATGCCCAGAGCGTGGCTGGGAATCGCGTGGGTGACCGCCGCGCTCGCGCTGGTCGGCGCCGTGCTGCCGCTGTTCGATGTGTATCCCTTCGACATCATGCTGGTCGCGCTGGTGGCGGGGATCTTGATCCCGATCTGGGCCGTATGGTTCGCTTCGCGGGCGAGGGCCATGTGGCCGTCGGCGGAGCTGTACACGGAGCCTGTGGCTGCCTGACGGTCTTCTCTCAGCCGAGTGCCGCGATCAGGCAGCTTCTTAACGCGCCTTGACCCGTGTCCTGGCGATACCCGGAACCTGTGGCGTCGCCGGAGGCGGCGACGCTGCCCATTGGCAGCCCGCTCCACGCGTCACCGCCGACGATCGGGATGCGGGCCACGCACTCATGCAGGACGCAGAAAACGCGGGTTCGGATCCGATCGAGCGGGTATTGCGGTGCGGTCCTGGCGCGTATACGCTAGCGTATACACATGCACAATCTCGATCGCCGGGTTCAATTGCTGCTTGATGAACCGCGCTATCGTAAGCTGACGGGTGAGGCAAAGCGTCGGCGATTATCTGTGGCTGCCGTCATTCGGGAAGCGATCGACCAGCTGCCGGCCGACGCGGATCGGCGGCGAGCCGCGATATCGGAGGTGCTCGCCGCTGAGCCGATGGCGCTGCCTTCCGACCCGGCCGAGCTGCGGCGCGAGATCGACGCTGCCCACGACCATGCGGGATGATCGTCCTTGACACCACCATCCTCGTCTACGCCGTCGGCGGTGAGCACCCGCTGCGCGCTCCGTGCCGGCACCTGCTGGCCGCGCACGGCGAGGGCCGCATCGAGGCGACGACCACGATCGAAGTGATCCAGGAGTTCGCCCATATCCGCGCTCGGCGGCGCACGCGGAGCGACGCGGTCAGGCTGGCGCGCCACTACCTGAGCGCATTCACCGTGCTCGTGGCGACCTCGGACGACCTGGACCGTGGACTGACGCTGTTCGAGGAGCATTCATCGCTGGGGGCGTTCGATGCCGTGCTGGCGGCCGTGGCCCTGGACCGCGGTGCGGAGGCGCTCGTCTCAGCAGATCGGGCCTTCGCATCGATCCCGAACCTGCGCTGGGTCGATCCGGCGACGCCTGCCCTGCAACGCTTCATCAGCGCCTGACACCCAGCGGCGCCCGAACCCGGTCGGGCCCGCCTTCCGTCCCGCTGTCCGGGGAGCTGCACGAGGAGACCGCGATTGGTCGATTGGTGGTTCTGGGCGCTGTTGATCGGCATCGCGATCACGGGGCTCGCAGTCCGACTTCGCCTCCGGCACCCGCTGGCGGCCTGGGTGAGGTTGGATGCTGGCGAGGCAATGGTCGGATCCCTCGGCGTCATCGCGCTGGTCGCACACTGCCTTTCCATGTTCCTGCCATCGCTCGTGCCCGCCGTAGGTCCCCTGCCCTCCGCCGCGCAGGCGATCAGAGAGCTCGGTCCGATCAGCCAGGTTGCCTATTGGATTCCGGCAGCCATGGTCATAGTGGCCCTGCGCCGCCTGCCGTGGCCCGCGCTGGCGTTGCTGACCGCTAGCCTTCTCGGCGTGGGCGTCACGATGTTCTGGTCGTTTCCGCTGCCCGTCCATCTCGCCGCGATCGCCGCCAGCGTGGCGATCCTTGCAGGAGTGGTGACCATGACCGTATCTCCGCCGGAAGGCGCCTCGCGCAGCGCCGGAGGCGATTCGTCGACTCGCTAGCAGCTCTGCTCATCGGCACCATTGGAGACTCGATCGACTCGATTGACTCGATTGACTCGCTTGCGTAGGTTGCGTAGCATGTGAGCATGCTCGATGCTGATTCCGTTCTCGCCAGCAAACAGCAGCTGCGCGCCCTGACCAGCGAGCTCCGTCGCCAGCCGCGCTCGTTCATCCAGGCCCTGATGGACGCCGTACATGTTGATCGCCCGTCCGAACACGATCTCGACCGCGAGATCTGGGGTCCCTCTCCGCCGGCGCGCCGGGTTCGCCTAGCAGCCGCCCAGAACCTGTCGACCGGCGTCGCCCGCCGACGAGACGTGCTCGAGACCTCACTGAGTCGGGTGGCGGTAGCCGACGCGCTCGGGAAGAGCGAGCAGGCCGTCAGCGCCATGCTGGAGCGGGGGGCGCTGCTGGGGCTGAAGGTCGGCCGCGAGTGGCGGATCCCGGCCTGGCAGCTGGATCCTGGACTGACCACCGGCGTCCTGCCCGGCCTGCGCGAGCTGGCGATGGCATACCTCGACGGTGTGGTCTCGCTGTCGGAATGGGTGCAACGTCCCAATTCGGACCTGGATGGGGACACGCCGCGCGGGGCGCTGCGCCGCGGTTCGGTTGACGACGTCGTGGCCGCCGCTCGCACCGAGTAGTCCGCAGGCGTGGTCGTCCACCTCTCGCCGCCTGAACGGCCGCTGTCCGGCGGCCTGTGGTGGCGCTGGGCGGGCGCCCGGCCCTGGATTCGCGTCTATCACGGCGCGCCGGATCGCCTCGCGACCGGTCGTCGGCGCTTTGGACCGATCGAGCGCTTCGACCCCCACACACCGCCCGACCCGTCCCCGGCCGATTGTCCCGCCGGGCGGTCGGTGATCTACCTGGGCGACTCGCTGCGCACAGCGGCCGCCGAGGTGTTCGGCGCACACCGGTTGGCGCTGGTCTGCCCGCGCTACCGGGTCGCCGCGCTCGTGCCGCGCGATGAGGTGATGGTGCAGAACCTGCGCGGCACGGGCGCGATGATGATCGGCGGATTGCCCGCCATGAACGTCGGCGACATCCCGCGCCGCGAAACCCAGGCCTGGGCGCGCGCCATCCACGACGACCGTCCCGCGCACCCGCGCGTGTGCGGCGTGCGCTACACGTCGGCGTACGCGGGTGGCGTTTCGCTCGCTCTATGGGATACCGCCCCGGCGATCGTCGTTGCGCGGGCCCTCGGTCACGCACAGGACCTCGCCCTGGCCGATTCGCGGCTCTACCCTCGCCTGCTGACCGTCCTGGCGCCGCTCAACATCGAGGTGCGGACCATCACATCCGACGACTGCCCGCGCTGCGCCCGTTCGCCGTGACTCGAAGCTACTTGTCGTCAGCCGCCCTTTCGTCCCTCGGCCGCATCGGTGACGGCCTGCCTGGTTGCCTTCTGGCTGGCCGCCTCCTTGCGCTCCTGGTCGCGCGAATCGCGGTGGCGCGTGATCGCCTCGCACGCCTCGTCGATGTCGCTCGTGATGGTGAGCAGATCAAGGTCCTCGGGGCTGACCTTCTCCTCGTACAGCGGCTTGTCGCGGATCCACTGCATCAGGCCCTCCCAGTAGTCCTTGCCGTACAGGACGACGGGGAAGTGCTCGACCTTTCCGGTCTGGATGAGCGTGAGTGCCTCGAACAGCTCGTCGAGCGTCCCGAAGCCGCCGGGAAAGATGACGAAGCCCTCCGCATACTTCACGAACATCACCTTGCGGACGAAGAAGTAGCGGAACTGCATGCCGAGATCGACGTACTCATTGAGGCCCTGCTCGAAGGGCAGCTCGATGTTGGCGCCGATGGAGAGGCCGCCCGCCTCCTTCGCTCCACGGTTGGCCGCCTCCATGATTCCAGGCCCGCCGCCGGTGATGATGGCGAAGCCCTGCTTCAC
>JACDBZ010000076.1 GCA_013694645.1 Chloroflexota bacterium | reverse complement strand
TGCCTCACCTCGTGCGGAGGCCAGCGACAATGTGAGCACCCATGACCCCTGACCCGCCCAAGGACAACCGCAGATCGAACGTGCCGCGTGCGACCTATCGGGTCCAGCTGCACGCCGCGTTCACGCTCGACGATGCCGCCGCGATCGTGCCGTACCTGGCCGACCTCGGTGTTAGCCACCTCTACACTTCGCCCGTCCTGCAGGCGGCGCGCGGTTCGATGCACGGCTATGACGTGGTCGATCACAGCCGGGTCAGCGATGAGCTCGGCGGCGTGGAAGCATTCGACCGCCTGATCGATGCGCTCCGCGCGCGCGGCATGGGCCTGGTGCTCGACATCGTGCCGAACCACATGGCCATCTCCGATGAACGGAACCGATGGTGGTGGGACGTTCTTGAGCATGGGCGCCTGAGCCGGTACGCGTCCTACTTCGACGTTGACTGGGACCCGCCCGAGAGCCGGCTGCGCAACGTCATTCTGCTGCCGGTGCTGCCGGACCACTACGGCCGGGTCCTGGAGGCGGGCGAAATCCAGCTGGCGCGCGATGGCGCGCGCCTCGTGATCACGCACGGCGAACGCCGCTTCCCGCTCGACCCGCAGACGGTGGAGCGGATCAGGACCGCCGCAGGCGAAGGCACCGCGCTCGACGCCGCGGTTGCGGAGCTGAACGCCGATCCCGAGCTGCTCGACGAGGTCTTGGCGGTCCAGCACTGGCGGCTTGCTTTCTGGCGCTCGGCGTCCCGCGACCTCGGCTACCGGCGGTTCTTCGATATCGACGACCTGATCGGTCTGCGAATGGAGGACGAGGACGCCTTCCGCGATACCCACGCGCTCATCCTGGGCTGGGTCGCGGAGGGACGGGTCGACGGCCTGCGGGTCGATCACCCTGACGGCCTGCGCGACCCGGCCGCCTACTTCACCCAGCTGCGCGCGGCGGCGCCGGACGCGTGGATCGTCGCCGAGAAGATCCTCGACCCGGACGAGGCGCTTCCGACGGATTGGCCGATCGACGGAACCACCGGGTACCGCTTCGCCAATCTTGCCACCGGTCTCCAAATCGATCCGGCCGGAGAATCGGGAATGAGTGCGATGTGGGCCGAGGTGGCCGACGTCGGCCCGGCCTGGGAGACGGTCGTCGCCGCCGCTCGTCGCGAGGTGCTGGCAACACTCCTGGGCAGTGACGTGAATCGACTCACCGCCATGTTCGTCGCGGTGTGCGAGGCAAACCGTCGCTACCGCGACTTCACGCGCCACGAGCTGCACCATGCGCTGCGCGAGGTGGCCGCCGCCCTCGCGGTCTATCGGACGTACGTGCGGGCTGGTGAGGCAAAGGTCAGCGATCGAGACGCTGGCCTCATCGGCGACGCGATTGCCGTGGCCGTCGAGCGACGCCCGGATCTCGACCCGGAGCTTTTCAGATTTCTTGGCCGCATCCTGCGCCGGGAGGTCCAGGGTTCGCTCGCCGCGGAGCTGGCGATGAACTTCCAGCAGCTCACCCCGGCGGCGATGGCGAAGGGGGTGGAGGACACCGCCTTCTACCGCCACCACCGGCTCACGGCTCTCAACGAGGTTGGCGGCGATCCGGGGCGCTTCGGTACGCGAGTGGAGGGGTTCCACCGTGCGATGGAGCTGGCCCAGGATCACTGGCCGCTCGCCATGCTGGCGCTCTCGACGCACGACACGAAGCGCAGCGCGGACGTTCGCGCACGACTCGCTCTGATCACCGAGGATGTCGACGACTGGCGCGACGCGGTTGGTCGAATGACGGCGGCCGCCGTGCAGCACGCTGCGCGACCAGGAGGCCCGACGGCGGCGGATGCCTACCTCTTCTTCCAGATCGTTGTCGGCGCCTGGCCGATCGACGTGGAACGTGCCGCCGCCCATGTCGCCAAGGCGAGCCGGGAGGCGAAGCTGCGAACGTCATGGATCGCCCCGAACGCAGCGTACGATGGGGCGCTCGCCGACTTCGTGCACGGGTGCCTGGCCGACCGCGCCTTCGTGGCGGCGGTGGCAGCGACCGTCGAGCCACTGCTCGACCCGGGTCGCCGCGCCGCACTCTCACAGGTGGCGCTCCAACTGACCGCCCCCGGCGTGCCCGACCTCTACCAGGGCTGCGAACTTTGGGACCTCTCCCTGGTGGACCCGGACAACCGACGCCCCGTGGACTACGACCTGCGTCGGCGCTTGCTGGTCGAGATCTCCTCGCTCGATGCGGGCGAGGCGTGGCAACGGCGCGACGAGGGAGTCCCGAAGCTGTGGCTGATTCAGCGAGCATTGCAGATCAGGACGCGGCGGCCGGAGGCATTCGGCCGTGAGGGGATCTATCGAGCCCTCTCGTTCCGTGGCGAAGCCGCCGACGCGGTGGTCGGCTATACACGCGGCGGTACCGTAGCCACCGTGGTGCCGCGCCTCGTGCGTCGCGTTGCGCGTCTCGGATGGTCTGATACCGCCGTTCAGCTTCCGCCGGGGCGCTGGGTTGGCCTGGACGGACGCGTTCACACCGGGACGACCCTCGTCCATGAGCTGCTCCGCGAGTTCCCGGTCGCCATCCTGGAACGCCCGGCATGAGCTCACGGCGCAGCGCATGAGCGAACGCCTCGTGGACGATGCGTATACGGATGCCTTCGGCAGGCAGCAGGCGATCCCGCCCGGTGTCCGTGCCGCCGTGGTGGCATCGATGGGCCTCCATGAGGAGCGTCCCGCCGCCGTTGCGGTCGTTCGACGCGGCGCACCCCTATCGGCGCCAGGTGAGCTCGCGCTCGAGGACGGCTCGAACCTGGGTCGCGCGGAGTCGATGCCGCCCGACGCACCGTACGGCTACCACCGTCTCCTGCGGGACGATGGAACCGAGCAGCTCCTCATCACGGGTCCGGGCCGATGCCACCTTTCGGCCGGCATGCGTGCCTGGGGCTGGGCGATCCAGCTGGCCGCCACGCGCTCGAGCGACAGCTGGGGAATCGGCGACCTGGAGGATCTCCGGGAGCTCGCCGAATGGTCGGTGTCGGCCGGCGCCGGGTTCCTGGCTGTTGGGCCGCTGGGAGCACCGAATCCAGGCCCGGAGCCGGAGCCGAGCCCGTACTACCCGAGCACGCGACGCTTCGGCAACCCGCTGCACATCCGTATCGAACAGGTCCCCGGGGCCGAGCGCATCGGCACCGCGCTGGCCGAGCTTGCCACTGCGGGCCGCGCCCTGAACCAGGAGCGCCTGATCGACCGGGCCAGCCTGGCTGCGCTGAAGCTGGACGCGCTCGAACGCATCTGGGCGACCACCCGCGATCGCTCGGCGTTCGAGAGGTGGCGCGCCGAGCGTGGGATCGCGCTCGAGCGCTGGTCCACGTTCGTGGTCCTGACCGAACGGCTCGGCGCAGGCTGGCATGCGTGGCCCGAACCGTTCCGCGACCCCCGAGGACCGGCGGTCGCGCGTGTGGCCGCCGAGCATACGGATCGGGTCGCCTTCCATGCGTGGGTGCAGTGGTGCTTCGATCGGCAGCTGGCCGACGCATCGGCACCGCTCATGCGCGTCGCCGACATGCCGGTCGGGGTCGACCCGGGTGGCTTCGACGCATGGGATTGGCAGGCGCAGCTCGCCCTCGACGTCTCGGTCGGGGCCCCGCCCGATCGGTTCAACGCCGCGGGCCAGAACTGGGGTCTGCCGCCCTTCATTCCGCATCGGCTGCGGCAGGCGGCATATCGGCCATTCATCGAGACCATTCACGCGCAACTGCGATACGCAGGGGGTCTGCGGATCGATCACGTTCTCGGGCTCTTCAGGCTCTGGTGGATTCCCGCCGGCCAGGATCCCTCGCGCGGTGCATACGTGCGTTCACATACCGATGAGCTTCTGGAGATCGTGGCGCTCGAGTCCCATCGCGCCCGCGCGATCGTCATCGGCGAGGATCTCGGGACCGTTTCGTCAGGCGTCCGTAATGAGCTGCGACGGCGGCGCCTGCTCTCGACGCGGCTCGCGCTGTTCGAGCGCGTCCAACCCGCGCGCTACCCAGCACAGTCCTTCGCGGGGGTGACGACCCACGACCTGCCCACGGTCGCCGGCATCTGGAGCGGTGCGGACCTGGACGACCAGGCGGCATGCGGCCTGGTGCCCGATGCACATGCGCTCGCGCTCCTGCGCTCGCGACTGGCGCGCGCAGCCGGGATCGGCCCCGGCGCGTCGCTGGCGGACGTGGTCGTGCCCCTGCACGAGCGGGTCGCCGCGTCGCCATCCATGCTGGTCGCGGCGACGCTCGAGGATGCGTTGCATGTCACCGAGCGGCCGAACATGCCGGGGACGATGGCGCCACAGCGTGACAACTGGTCGCTCGCGCTGCCGGTTCCAATCGAGGCGCTCGGCGCCGATCCCGGCGTTCAGACCGTTGTGCGCGCGCTGGGCCGCTAGGGCGGGCGCCCATCCTGCGCGGCACGTGATGCCGCGACGTGCGTCCCGCGCACGTATCTGCGAACTTTGTCGGGGCCCGGGCGATAGCTGCAGGCTGGGCACGTTGCGGCCGTCACAGGCTGGCCGTCATGTGCGCCGGACGCACATTCGGATCGTGTGCCCGCCGCATCGTCGTAGATACGTGCACCCGGTGCACCCGGTGCACCGCAGGGCGCCGCCGGCCGGTCAGCCCACGTGGGGACGCAGGATGAGGCCGCTCAGTGGCGGCAGCGTGAGCAGGGCGGAGGCAGGCTGCCCGTGCCATGGCTCGTCGGAGGCGATGACACCGCCCAGGTTGCCGAGATTGGAGCCGCCGTAGTGCTCCGAGTCCGAGTTGAGCGACTCGACCCATCGGCCCGCCAGCGGTAGACCGAGTCGGTAGCCGTGGCGCGGGACCGGCGTCAGGTTGAGCACGACCACGGCCACGTCAGACCCGCCGCGCCGGACCCAGGAGTAGACCGATGCCTCGACGTCGGACGCATCGATCCAGGCGAAGCCGGAAGCGTCGTGGTCGGCAAACCAGAGTGCCGGGGTGGACAGGTAGACGCGGCCCAGATCTTCCATGAAGCG
>JACDBZ010000056.1 GCA_013694645.1 Chloroflexota bacterium | reverse complement strand
GATGCGCTGAGCTTTCCGTCCACCATGCCGCATCGCTGGCGCAACGACGCCCGCGGGGAGACCCGACTGCTATGGATCAACACGCCACCGACCTTTTGACCGATTGGGCCGCCCTCCGTTCGGGGATCCCGCCTGTCTGGGCCCGGTACACCGACCTGGTGGTCGAGCGGGCTTCGGGATCGTGGATCGAGACGATCGATGGCGGCCGCTTCCTGGACTACACGTCCGGGATCGGGGTCACGAACACGGGGCACGCCCACCCGCGCGTGGTGGCCTCCATCGGCGAGCAGGCCGAGCGCGGCATCCACCTCCAGCAGAACATCGTGTATCACCAGCCCGGGCTCGAGCTGCATCGGCGCCTGCCGCAGCGCTTCCCGAATCCGCGGTCGGGAACCGAGTACGGGCTCTTCCTCGCGAACTCGGGCGCGGAGGCGGTCGAGGCAGCGATGAAGCTGGCCAAGGTCGCAACCCGCCGAACCGCGTTCATCGCGTTTCGAGGCGGCTTCCACGGCCGCACGCACGCCGCCATGTCGCTCACCAGCTCCAGCGCCAGATATCGTACCCACTTCGATCCACTCCTCTCCGGAGTCCACTTCGTCCCCTATCCGTATCCGCTGCGCATGGGCGGACGGGACGCGTCGCTGGCCACCACCATGGCCGCCATCGATGAGCTGTTCGCCACGGTCGTGGCGCCCGACGATGTGGCGGCCTTCGTGGTCGAGCCGATCCTCGGAGAAGGCGGCTACGTCGTCCCACCGGACGGCTTCCTGCCTGCCGTGCGCGAGGTGGCCGACCGGTACGGGATCCTGCTCGCCGTCGATGAGGTCCAATCCGGCTACGCACGCACCGGCCGCTTCTTTGCCACCGAATGGACCGATGCAGCCCCCGACATCGTGATCATGGCCAAGGGGATCGCGTCGGGGCTTCCGTTGTCGGGCATCCTGGCCCCGCGGACGCTGCTCGACCAGCTGTCTCCCGGATCGCACGGGGGCACCTACGGGGGTAACGCGGTCGCCTGCGCAGCAGCCCTGGCGACCCTGGACGTCATCGACGACGAGCGGTTGGCGGAGCGCGCCGAGCGCATCGGCGAACGAATGCTGACCGAGCTCCGCAGGGCGGCACTGGACCATGCGCACGTCGCCGAGGTGCGCGGTCGTGGCCTCATGCTGGCCATCGAGTTTGCAGACGGTGGTGCACTGACGCCCCGCCCTGACCTGGCGAAGGGACTGCTCGTAGAGGCCATGGCAAGGAACGTGCTGCTCCTGACGTGTGGGACCTACGGTCAGGCAGTTCGCATCATTCCACCGCTCGTGACGACCGATGATGAGGTCGACATGGCGCTCGGGGTGATCACGGAGTCGCTGGCGGCCATCGGAGCCTGAAGGAGGAGAGTCGCGTGTCGCAGTCCGTCTGGGTCGTCGATGACGAGCCCCTCATCCGTACGGCGGTCCTGGCCGTCCTCTCGGAGCAGGGCTACGAGGCGCGTGGGTTCGGGAACGCAGAAGAGCTCTACGTGGCGCTCGTGGACGGTGGAGCGTCTCCGGACCTCCTTGTTCTCGATCAGCGACTGCCGGACGAGTTCGGCTCGACCATCGTCCACTCGCTGCGTGAACGTCCGCAGTACCGGGACATCCCCGTGCTGTTCGTGACCGCCATCGACGACGAGGAGGCCGATCGTCTCTCGGCGCTTGCACCGGTCGTCCGCAAGCCATTCGACTTCGCCGACTTCATCGCGGCCGTCGAGTCACAGCTGGCCGCGGCACCGTCCCTGGACTCGGGCCTTCGGCCGCTGACGCCATCGGCCGACTCCGATGAGGCGGAGGCTCCCCGCCCGGAGGCTTAAGACTCGGCGAACGCTGCCAGGATCGAGATAGGCACCGGGACGAGTGGCGGGCGCGGGGTGATCTGCGCCAGCGGGTCGTCAGGCTCCAGCTCGAGGCGGGCGGCCAGCCACGGGATGCATCGGCGACCCTGGCATGGCCCGAAGCCGATGCGTGTCGCGCGCTTGACAGCATCGGCGGTGTCCCAGCCGGCGCCGATGGCACGGTAGGCGGCATCGGTGCTGATGCCGCGGCAGGCGCACGCCTGGCGCTCGAGCTCGCCCGCGGACGCGACAACGCCCGATCCGGCCAGCAGCGCCTCCAGCCGGCCGTCCGATCCCGCGATGCTGAGTTGCTTCGCGCGCAGCTCCCACGGTATGACCTCGTGTCCGCGGACCGATGCGGCGCGCACCACGACCGCGGTGCCTTCGGCCCAGGCGTCGAAGACGGTGGCAGCGCCATGATCGGGCAGATCGCCGTCGACCACGCGCAGGAGCTCGATTCGCTCGCGTCGGATCGGGGCGACCCGTAACGGGCGGCCGTCATCTGATCGGAGCCGCTCCCAGACGGGCTCGCTCATGCCTCGGCCTCCGCCAGGCGACGGTACTGCGAGCCGTACCACAGCAGTGGAATCGCATCTTCGCGATAGCCGGCGGCCACGATCTCGCCGAGGAAGATGGTGTGGTCACCGCCGTCATGCCGCGCGGTGATCCGGCAATCGAAGTACGCCAGCGCGCCCTCCAGGATGGGTGAGCCTGTCTCGGCCTCGTGCCAGGCAGCGTCGCAGAATCGCTTGAGCTTGGTCGCCGTCGTCGGCTCGGCGAAGCACTCGGCCAGGCTCTGCTGCTCCCGAGCGAGGACGCTGACGCTGAACGCGTGACTGCCGATGATCGCGTTGTGCGTCTCCGCCTTGCGAGCGATGCTGGCCATCAAGATCGGCGGGTCGATGCTGATCGTGGCGATCGCATTGGCGGTCATGCCCGCCAGGAGCGGCCCGTGCCGCGCGGCAACCACCGTCACGCCCGTGGCAAAGTGGCCCATCAGCGCCCGCAG
>JACDBZ010000026.1 GCA_013694645.1 Chloroflexota bacterium | reverse complement strand
GGGACGGGTGACAGGAAGGCGTCCATCGCGCGCCGGATCTGGTGATCCGGATCAAAGGAGCGACTGGCGCTGGCGATCCGCCGCCGGACCTCCTGCGGATCCGCGTCGTCCACTTCGTCGTGCCGCGAGCCGGTTTCAGGCTCCGAGACGATGATCGGGCCAAGCTCCACCGCCACCGCGCGGTCCTCGCGGGGTGCGGCGGCCAGATCAGGGGTGGAGCGTCGCTTCCCGGTGCGCCGATCTGCAATCACAGGCGGGGGCTGAGCAGCGGACTGCGTCTCGGGCGCGTCGGTCGTCGAGCGACGAGCCAGGAGCGCCGGGCGCGGACGCGGGTTACCGCTGATCTGATTCTTGCCGAGCCGCTTGGCCTGGTACATGGCCCGGTCCGCCGCAGCCAGGAGCTCCTCGGCGGAGAGGCCGTCCTCGGGGTGCGAGACGAGGCCGATGCTGACGCTCGTCACCGGCTCCGGGCCGGCCATCGACATACCGACCTCCTCGGCGCCGCCGCGGATCTTCTCGGCGACCACGAACGCGCCGACGATATCGGTCTCCGGCAGAAGCACGACGAACTCGTCACCGCCATAGCGATAGGCGCTGTCGACCGTCCGGATCGAGGTGCGGATCACCGACCCGAGCGAGCGAAGCACCTCATCGCCACGCAGATGCCCGGTGGTGTCGTTGATCGCCTTCAGGCCATCGAGATCGATCATGAGCACGCAGAAGCCTCGGTCGCTGCGTCGCGTGCGGCTGACCTCCTGCTCGAGCGTCACGAACAGCTGGGCCCGGTTGAAGAGCGACGTGAGCGGATCAGTGCGCGCCTGTTCGATCGCATGTGCCATGGCCCGTCCCTGATGGCCGGCGTAGGCGACGGCGATGAAGGCGAGGAGCCAGGTCGCCCCGAGGCCGATCGAGAGGCGAAGCGCATCGTCCGACCCGTAGCTGCCCAGCCGCGGGTCCACGAGCAGGACAACGCCGAAGGCAGCGGTCGCCACGCCCGCAGCGGCGAGCCCCGATCTCGGACCATAGGCCAACGCCGCCGTCACGGAGACCAGTGCGAAGAGCATCGCGAACGGCGAGGACGCGAACCCGGTCAGGGCGAGCAGTACGCCGATGAGTGCCACCGCGGCGAGAACCTCGGCCACGCGGGCGATACGGCCGCGTCGCGACGAGCCCAGCGTCTCGTGCAAGGCGATGACGGTGAGCACCGCGGCGCCACCCAGCAGAAAGATCGGTGCCTGATCAGCCGTGAACGAACCGCTGATCCCGACGCCGAGCAGCACGATGGTGATCGTCAGCCACCACACCACGCGCAGCGTCGACTCTGCCCCGTTCGCCTCGCCGAGAACGCCGTGTCGCGGGCCGTTCGCCGGCGCGACGGCATGACGAGCCCTCTCGAGCCCGTCGCCCTCGAGTCGGTCGCCGACACCGCGGCGTCCGGCAAGCACGACACCGACGAGAAGGAGGCCCGCGAACAGCGCGGTCACGGCAATGATGGTCTGCTCTGGTGGCACGAGCCCCTCGTTGGCAGCATTGGGGAAGAACAAAAGTCACCGGCCGATCCGGTGAGGGCCAGTATGGGGGCCGCGGCCGAGATGGCGCAAACGTACTAACCCATCCGTACTACCCGACCGTGGACCGGATGCACCACAACAGCGCGGAGTGGACCCGGTGCTACACTCCGCGGGCTCCATGGTCGAAGCCGCGCACGGTGCCCAGGACGAGCCGCGCCATCTGCGGCCGTGGCTTGCCGCACTGCTCTCCTTTCTGTTCCCCGGGCTCGGGCAGGCGTATGCCGGCCGTCGAGTCATGGCTGCCATGCTGGCCGTGCCCGTCATGATGCTCATCGTGGCCGCCCTCGCCCTCCTGAACGGGTTCGGCGGTTCGCTGAGAAATATCGTGCTCTCGAGCGGATTCCTGGTCGCCGTCATCGTCGCGAACATCGCGCTGTTCGGTTGGCGGACATTCGCCATCGCGCAGGCAGGCCTCTGGTCGGCGCCGGGCGCTAATCAGCGGGAGCGACGCATCGGCGTCGCCAGCGTCGTCGTGCTCGTCGTGCTGACAATTGCCATGCATGCCTGGGTCGGGATCTTGGTAGCGCACCTGGATGGGACGCTTCAACAGGTTTTCGGCGGAACCGTCATTCCGAACGAGCCGGCTCCAGAGTCGAGCAGTGGGCCGGAAGCCGGTCCGGACGAGCCGGTCAACGTACCCGACTACCGCTGGGGCGGCAACGATCGAATCAACGTCCTCCTTCTCGGAACCGATGCGCACGAGACCAGGGAGGCGGTCCTCACCGACGTGATCCTCGTCGTCAGCATCGATCCGCTCGCAGAGACGGCGGTCATGATCTCGGTCCCGCGCGACACCGGTTTCGTACCATTGCCGGACCGGTCGATCGCCAGCGATGGCCTCTACCCGGACAAGGTCAACGAGCTCTTCGCTCGCGCCAGCATCGATC
>JACDBZ010000282.1 GCA_013694645.1 Chloroflexota bacterium | reverse complement strand
GGACAAGAACACCGGCAAGGCGGTCCAGAACGCGATCGTCTGGCAGAGCCGCATCACGGCCAGCTATTGCGACGAGCTGAAGGCGGCGGGTCACGAGCAGCTGTTCCGCGACAAGACCGGCCTGCCCATCGACGCGTACTTCTCGGGCACGAAGATTCGGCATATCCTCCAGAACAACCCGGGTGCGCAGGAGAAGGCAGAGGCCGGCGAGCTGCTGTTCGGGACGGTCGACAGCTTCCTGATCTGGCGCCTGACCGAGGGTCGTGTCCACGTCGCCGACTACTCGAACTGCAGTCGCACGCTGCTGTTCAACATCCATACCCTCGAATGGGACGACGAGCTGCTCGGCATCATGAACGTGCCGCGCGCGATGATGCCCGAGGCTCGGCCATCGAGCGAGGTGTATGGCGAGACGACACTGCTCGGTGGAACGCTCAAGATCGCCGGCGATGCCGGCGACCAGCAGGCGGCCACCTTCGGGCAGGCATGCTTCGAGCCTGGCATGGCGAAGCAGACCTACGGTACCGGTGCCTTCATGCTGATCAACACCGGTGAGGAGGCGGTGCCGAGCAACAATGGCCTGCTGACCACGATCGCGTGGGGCTATGACGGCAAGGTGATCTACGCGCTCGAGGGCTCCGTCTTTGTCGCTGGCGCGGCCGTTCAGTGGATCCGCGACGGCCTCAAGGTCATCACCAACTCCGCCGATGTCGAGAAGCTGGCGGGCAAGGTATCCGACACCGAGGGCGTCTACATGGTGCCGGCCTTCGTGGGCCTCGGGGCACCGTACTGGGATCAATACGCGCGTGGTGCGATCGTCGGACTGACCCGTGGCTCGACCATCGAGCATATTGCTCGGGCCACTGTCGATTCGATGGCCTACCAGACCCGCGAGGTGCTGGAGGCGATGCAGGCCGATTCGGGCGTCACGCTCAAGGAGCTCAAGGTCGACGGCGGTGCGGTCGTCAACAACGACCTCATGCAGTTCCAGGCAGACATCCTGGGTGTCGCCGTCGAGCGGCCGGAAGTGGCGGAGACGACCGCGCTCGGTGCGGCCTACCTGGCCGGCCTGGCGGTCGGCTTCTGGAAGGACACCGGCGACGTCACCAAGAACTGGGCCCTCGACCGTCGCTTCGAGCCTCAGATGGATGAGGAGAAGCGCGAGAAGCTCTTCCGAGGATGGAAGAAGGCCGTGCAGCGCACGCTGGACTGGGAAGAGCACTGACATCGGCGGGGAGTATATATGTATATACTCCCCGCCACGGAGTACCCCGCATGACGGATGACGCCCCGGCGCTGGTCGGGATCGTGGTCGTTTCGCATTCGGCCGACGTGGCGGCCGCAACCGTGCAACTGGTCGCGCGCCTGGCCAATCTCCCGGCCGACGGCCCATTGCTGGTTGCGGCGGGCGGCCTCGAGGACGGGAGCATCGGCACCGATGCGACGCGCATCGCCGATGCGCTTGTCGCAGCCGATGCCGGCGCCGGCGTCGTCATCCTGGCGGACCTGGGGAGCGCCGTCCTGGCGGCAGCGACCGCGATCGACGAGCTGATCGAGCCGGACCTCGCGCGTCGGGTGCGCATCTCCGGCGGGCCGCTGGTGGAAGGCACCTTCGTGGCGGCCGTGCAGGCGTCCGCCGGCGATGGCCTCGACGGGGTGGTGGCGGCCGCTGATGCGGCCGCATCGATGAACAAGCTCGACGGGCGCTGATGAGCTTCCTGCTCGCTGCGCTCATCGGCTATCTGCTCGGCGCCATCCCGTTCGGGATCATCATCGGCCGCCTGACCAGGGGAATCGACCTTCGCGACTACGGTTCGCACCGCACCGGCGCGACGAACGCGCTGCGGACGCTTGGCACCCGGGCCGCGGTGGCCGTCTTTCTGCTCGATCTGGCCAAGGGAGTGGCGGCCGTGCTCATCGCGCGCGTCCTGTTCGCCAACGACCCGGCGGTCGAGTGGTTGGCTGCGGTCGCCGGGTTCGCGGCTATTGTTGGACACAACTGGTCGCTCTTCATCGGCTTCAGCGGGGGGCGGGGCGTGTCGACCACCGCCGGTGCCCTGGGGGCCATGACCGCCTGGACCTTCATCATCCTGGTGCCGATCGTGGCGATCGTCATCTGGCGCTCGCGCTACGTTTCACTGGGCTCGATCACCGGTGCGCTTGCGGCGCCGCTCATCACCGCCATCCTGGCGAGCGTCGGCGCGGCGACCGTTCCGGCCATCGCGTACGCGCTGGCGTCGGGCCTGCTGGTGACGGTCGCGCACCTCGACAATATCGGCCGTCTGCGTGCGGGGACCGAACGGAAGCTGGGTCAGAAGGAGATGGTGACGCCACATGGCTGCTGACGCCGAGGTGGAGGTCCGCAATCCGTCCGGCCTGCACGCCCGACCGGCCGCCACCTTCGTGCGGGCGTCTGCCGCCTTCACCGCGGACGTGACGGTCACCAACCTGACGCGGGACGCCGCCCGCTCGGCGAGCGCAAAGAGCGTGCTCGGCGTCATGGGCCTTGCGGTGGCTCGCGGCCATCGCGTTCGGATCGCCGCGGATGGGGCGGACGCCGACGAAGCGGTCACGCAGCTGGTCGCGCTCATCGCCGCCGGGCTCGGCGAAGAAATCGATGGCGAATGAGTCGCGAGCTCCGAGGCACGCCCGCCGCTCCCGGGGTCGTCGTCGCGGCGCCGTGGATCTACCGGGTGTCACCTCCCGGCGACGCGGTGGCGCTGCCATTGGCTGACGCCTCCGATGCCGCCGCCGATGAGATCGGCGCCCTTGCGGCCCGGCTCCGAGATGGAGGACGCGAATCAGAGGCGGAGATCCTCGACGCGCAGGCCATGATGGCGATCGACCCCTCGCTCCACTCGGCGGCCAACGACCTGATCGCGGGCGGCGCCGACCCCGATCGGGCCATCCTGGAGGCCGGCGAGGCGGTGGCGGCAAGCTTCGAGGCGATGGGGGACGAGATCCTCGCCGCCCGCGGTGCTGATGTGCGCGACGTGACCACGCGCATTGCGCGCATCATGATCGGCGGCGTGGCACCTCGGCTTGATCGCCGGTCAGTGGTCGTGGCGGTCGATCTGCCTCCATCGGTCACGGTCGAGCTCGATCGGGCACTGCTCGTCGGGATCGCGCTGGAGGGCGGGTCAAGGACCTCGCACGCCGCGATCCTCTCGCGCTCGCTCGGCATCCCCGCGGTGGTCGGGGTCGACGGGCTGTGCGCGGCGGCTGCCACGGTCTCCGAGCTGGGGCTCGATGGGGAGGCAGGGACCGTTTACCTCGAACCCGATGCAGGAACGTCGTTGCACCTCGACCGAGCCGCCCGAACCTCGGCATCGCGCGCCGAGCTCGACGCCGAATTCGCGGCGTCGCCCCTCGCCACCGCGGATGGCCATCGGGTCACGTGTGCCGCGAACATCGGTGAGCCGGCCGAGGCCGAGGCCGCCTTCGCCTCCGGAGCAGAGGCGATCGGCCTGTTTCGCACCGAGTTCGCATTCGCCGGGCGAGCAACCGCGCCTGACGAGGCCCTCCAGGCCGCCGCGTACGCGAAGGTCCTGCGCGCCTCGGGCGGCGCCGAGGTCGTATTTCGGCTGGCCGACATCGGCGGCGATAAGCCGATCGGATACCTCCGGATTGATCCGGAGGCCAACCCATTCCTGGGTGTGCGTGCCATTCGCCTGGCTGAACGCCACCCTGACCTCCTGCCGACACAGATCCGTGCGATCCTGCGCGCCTCGGCAGATGCCGGACAGCGTACGTCGATCATGGCGCCCATGGTCGCGGACGAGGCTGACCTCGAGCTCGTGCTGCGCCTCGTCGCGGACGCCAGCGCCATCGTTGCCGACGCGCCGGTCCCGCGAGTGGGCATCATGGTCGAGGTGCCATCCGCCGTGCTTCTGGCGGACCGGCTCGCACCACGCGTGGAGTTCATGAGCATCGGAACCAATGATTTGACCCAGTACCTTCTCGCAGCCGACAGATCCAACGCGGCCCTGGCGGCGCGCCAGGATCCGCTCCACCCTGCCGTCCTGCGGGCGATCGCGCGCGTCGTCGATGCGGCCCGGGCGGCGCCCGGGTGCGAGGTCGCCGTGTGCGGCGAGATGGCGGGCGATCCGGTCGGGGCGCAGCTGCTCGTCGGTCTGGGCGTCAGCGAGCTCAGCATGGAACCGCGGGCGTTTGGCGCCGTGAAGCGGGCGGTCGGCGCGCGGGCGCTCCCGGACCTCATCGCGCTGGCGACCGCCGCGCAGCAACTGTCCGCGGCAGCCGAGGTCCGGCGTACGGTGGAGTCGGCATCGTGATCGATCATCGGCCGGCGCGCATCGGCTCGTTGGCGAACCTGCTCGGCATTGCCCGCATCCTGGCGACGCCGCTCATCATCGCGCTCATCCTCATCGGCAGCCCTGGCCTGGGAATGGTCGCCGTGGTGCTCTTCTTCTTCGCGGGCGTCACGGATTTCCTTGATGGATGGGTTGCTCGAGCGCGGGGCGAGGTCTCGCCGCTCGGTGTCTTCATGGACCTCACCGCCGACAAGGTGCTCGTGGGGGGCGTGCTGGTGGCGATGGTCGAGGTCGGTCTGCTGCCGACATGGATCGTCGCGACGATTCTCGTCCGTGAGCTCGTGATCGCCGGCGTGCGCCAGATGGCGGCAGCCGAGAACATGGTCATCCCGGCGCGCGCCCTGGGGAA
>JACDBZ010000226.1 GCA_013694645.1 Chloroflexota bacterium | reverse complement strand
GCCGTCGTGACGGACGTGGGCAGCGCCGCCGCGCACGCATCGATCATCGCGCGGGAGTACGGGATTCCGGCGGTCGTCGGCTGTGGCGACGCGACGTCGCGACTTCGTACGGGCATGCGCGTCACGGTCGACGGCATGTCCGGGAATGTCGAGCCCGCCTAGTCCGAGCCCCTTGCCGATGCCGCTTCACCCTCGCGTTGCCTGAGGTCTTCGGTCCCGGGATGGGGTTCCTATCAGATTCTCATCCCGGGACAGCGATGTTGGAATCGCAAACCGCGCGCGGCCGCTGCCACGCTCAACGTGGTCCGGAAGCTCTCCAATTCTCTCGTGATGAAAATGCGAGATGAAAGCGCGTCGGGATTCATGCATACCTCTCTCCCGGTGAGAATCTGAGAGGAACGTCAGCCGCGTGTCTCCGCGAATCGCGCCTGGAGCCGCTTCAGGCTGGCGTCGATGTCGCCGCCGGCGGCCCCGGCGATCATCGGCTCCATGAAGGCAGTCAGCATCGAGCCACGGATCTCCATCGCGAAGGTGACATTCGTGGCGTCACCGTCCTCGGCAGCGTCGAGGTCCAGGGTGGCGTGTGCTTTGACGCCGCTCACCTCGCTGTCGATGGCCAGGCGCCGCGGCGGATCGTACTCGGTGACGGTCAGCGGGGCTTCGAGTCGCTGGCCCATCAACTCCCGCGTGACCACCGCCGTCGCGCCGACCCGCATCTCGCCGTCGGACGTTCGGCGGGTGCTCGTCACGCCGCTCTGCCATTCGGCCAACCGGTCGAGGTCAGACAGGTACGCGAACACCTCGGCCGGTGAGGCGCCGATGACGGCCTGGCGTTCAACGCGTTGCATGCCGCAACGGTAGCCGATCCGACACCTCCTACATGGCAGCGCCAGCACCTCCTTCGAGGACGAGGAGATGGGTTCGCTGTCGCTCACCATGACCTTCGACGAGTACGGGGAGCCGGAGAACGTCGAGCCGCCGCCCGCCGACGAGGTCACCGACGCCGAGGGCTTCACCCTGCCGTAGGATGCTTGCCCGCCTCGGATTCTCGTGGAACGGGCGTAACGGCGACTGACTCTCCGTTATGCCCGTGGGGCGGGAACCGGTGCGGCCGCAATCGCAATGTGAGCCAATGCGCCGATGAAGGTCGGCGACACGTTGAGCGACTCGATGCGGGCGAAGGCCATCCCGGCGGCCTCGGCCTGCTCACGGGCGCCGATGTCGACGTCGTACAGGATCTCGAGGTGGTCGGCCAGGAACTGGATCGGCGCAACCAGGACTGCGGTGTGGCCGGCGTCGCGTAACCTGGGAACCAGGTCCGCGAAGTCCGGCTTCATCCACTCGCCGGGCTCGTGGCCGGCCGACTGCCAGCAGAAGTGCCAGCGTTCATCCGCCAGGTCGGATGCGCGGGCCACGGTCGCGGCTGTCTCGCGCAGCTGGTCGAGATAGTCGGGCTCGGCGTCGGCGACGCGGCGGGGGAGGGAATGGGCGGTGAGCAGGACCGGCGCGCCCGCGGGCAGCGAGGCCAGACCGTCGCGAATGCGCTCGGCCACCGCCGCAACGAAGTCCGGCTCGCGGAACCAGGCCGGGGCCATGTGGACAATCGGGGCAGTTGCGCCGAGCTCCGCAACCGCGGCGTCCACCGCTCGCCGGTAGCCGTTCATCAGGATGTCCGAATACTGCGGACTCATGACGATCGCGGTCACGGTCTCGCAGCCGAGGTCGCGCAGCTCGCGCATTCCGTCAAGGATGGACGGCGCAGAGAAGCGCATGCCGACCGTCGCACAGGCGTCGAGGCCATCGGCGCGGAGCCGCTCCTCCAGCGCGGCGGCCTGGGCGAGCGTGATCGGGATCAGGGGCGAGCCGCCGATCAGCTCGTAGCGGCGCCGGAACTCCTCCACCAGCTCCGCCGATGGTTCGCGGCCGCCGCGGACCGCGGCGAGGTACTGCGGCAGGTCGTGGAGATCGGCCGCCGGCGAGCCGTACGTCATGAGCAGGACGCCGAGCCGTTCGCTCATCGGGCTGACTCCACGTGCACGAGGTCGACCAGCCGGCGGAGCAGGTCC
The DNA here is from genome assembly GCA_013694645.1 of Chloroflexota bacterium. GTDB lineage: Bacteria > Chloroflexota > Limnocylindria > QHBO01 > QHBO01 > JACDBZ01. The sequence goes on along the minus strand of JACDBZ010000226.1, from coordinate 2,223 downwards.
GGATCGGTCTCTGGCAGCACGCCGTGGCCCAGGTTGAAGATATGACCCGGGCGATTGGCGGCCCGCCGCAGGACGTCGCGCGTGCCGTCCGCGGTTGCCTCCCAGCCGGCGATCAGCCGTGTCGAGTCGAGATTGCCCTGCACGCCGCGGTCGAAGCCGATCCGCTCCCATGCTCGATCCAGCGACTGGCGATGATCCACCCCGATCACGTCTCCGCCGGCAACCGTCATCGGCTCCAGGAGCGCGGCCGTGCCGGTTCCGAAATGGATCGTCGGCGCGCCGCGAACCTCGCTGAAGATGCGCGCCACGTGGCGCTGGACGTAGGTCACGTAGTCAGATGGACTGAGCGACCCGACCCAGGAGTCGAACAGCTGCACGACATGCACGCCCGCGTCGATCTGAGCGTTCAGATACGCGATCACCACGGACGAAAGCTTGTCCATGAGCTCGTGCCACGCCTGGGGCTCGCGGTACATGAAGGCCTTGGCGATCGCATAGTCGCGCGACGGCCGGCCCTCGACCAGGTAGCAGGCCAGGGTGAACGGCGATCCAGAAAAGCCGATGACAGCCTGCCGGCCGTCGAGCTCGCGACGCACGAGGCGGATGGCGTCCATCACGAAGGCCAGCTCCGCCTCCGGATCGACGAGGCGCAGGGCAGTCACCTGCGCGTGCGAGCGGATGGGCTCATGGATGATGGGCCCGACGTCGGGCTGGATCTCCAGGCTGACGCCCATGGGTTCCAGGGGAATCATGATGTCGGCGAAGAGCACTGCGGCGTCCACGCCGAATGCCTCGACGGGCATCAGCGTCACCTCGGCGCACAGCTCCGGCGTCTTGGCCAGCGTCAGGATCGGGTACCGCTCGCGCAGCTTGCGGTAGTCGGCCAGGCAGCGCCCCGCCTGGCGCATGAACCAGACCGGAGTGCGGTCCGGCTGCTCGTGGCCGAGCGCGGCGCAGAAGCGGGCTTCGCCGGTCCAGGTTGTTGTCGCGGAGATCATCGGTCCTCTCTAGCTTGCGTCGAGCGCGGCGCGCGCTGCGCGAATGGTCGCATCCAGTTGATCGTCGCTGTGCGCCAGCGACACGAACCAGGCCTCGTGCTGGCTGGGCGGGAGCATGATTCCGGCTTCGAGCATGGCGTGGAAGAATGTCGCGAAGTCGTCCACGAACGCCGTCAGCAGACTTCCGACCCGGCTGATCCGGGCCGATGCGCCCGCCGCCGTCGCGGCGTCGACAAGGCCGGTTTCGAGTGCTGAACCCGCCGTTTCGAGTCGCTCGTAGACCTCCGCGGTCAGTTCGCGCAGCGTGGCCGTGCCGGCCGCCATGGCCAGCGGATTGCCGGACAGGGTGCCCGCCTGGTACACCGGCCCATCCGGGGCAACGTGTCGCATCAGGTCCGCGCGGCCACCGTACGCGCCGACCGGCAGGCCGCCGCCGATGATCTTGCCGAGCACCGTGAGATCGGGAGTGACGCCGTAGCGTTCTGCGGCGCCGCCCCGAGCGATGCGAAACCCGGTGATCACCTCGTCGAAGATGAGGAGCGCGCCGTTGCGGCGCGTCGCTTCCCGCAATCCGTCGAGGTAGCCGGGGAGCGGCGTCACGACCCCCATGTTCGCCGCCACCGGCTCCACGATGACCGCGGCCACGTCGTGCGCGGTGAGCAGCGCCTCGACGGCATCGAGATCGTTGTACGGGGCGACCAGCGTGTCGCGTGCGGCGCCCTCCGTCACCCCCGCGCTGGCCGGCATGCCGATCGCGCCCGACCCCGGCTGTACCAGCAGTGCATCGGCGTGGCCGTGGTAGCCGCCGGCCATCTTGACGATCTGGTCGCGGCCGGTCGCGGCGCGTGCCAGTCGGATGGCGCTCATCGCGGCCTCGGTGCCGGAGCTCACGAAGCGCATGCGCTCGACATGCGGCATGGCCGCGGTGATGAGCTCCCCCAGGTCGACCTCGTGCGGATTCGGGGCGCCGTAGCTTGTGCCCCGCTGTGCGGCGTCCGTGATGGCCGCGACGACCGCGGGATGCGCGTGCCCCAGGATCATCGGGCCCCAGGAGCCGACGTAGTCGATCAGCTCGTTGCCGTCGACGTCCCAGACCCGCGCTCCCATGGCGCGCTCAATGACCCGCGGCGTGCCTCCCACGGCACCAAACGCGCGCACCGGCGAGCTCACGCCACCGGGAAAGAGGCGCTCCGCGCGCGCCATGAGCTCGAAGGATCGGGTGGTG
>JACDBZ010000217.1 GCA_013694645.1 Chloroflexota bacterium | reverse complement strand
AACAGGAAGAAGCTGATCCCGCCCAGGCAGAAGGTGTAGGTGTAACGCACCGCGTGACGCTTGACGCGCACCGGATGCAGGTGCAGGAACACGTTGTTCATCACCGCCAGCGCGCGTGTGCGGCTTGTATTCGGATACGGCTGGCGGAAGAGGCTGCGCCAGAGGGCAGACTCCTTGATGAAGCGGCCGATGCCGCCGCCCTCGCCGTTGCTCATCGATCCACCGCGGCGCCGGCCTGCTGGCCGACCTGTCCGAGCACGTTGTCCTTGTAGCTCTCCAACAGAACCTTCCCGTCAGGCGTGAACCGCTCGAGCTCGAGACGGTCCATGGTGATGCAGTTGGTGGGGCAGCGCTCGACGCACAGATTGCATCGGATGCACCGTTCCTCGTCGATGATCATCGCGATTCCGCGCGGCCACGACTGGAAGAAGCCCTGCTCCGGGTCGTCACCGCCGACCTGCGCCTTGTCGATCATGTAGATCACGCCCTCGGGGCAGACGTCGGCGCAGAGCCCGCACAGAATACAGCGCGGGCCGTCGATGTTGATGTTGTGGTTGCACTGGAGGCAGCGCGTGCCCTCGGTGATGGCGCCGCGAGTGTCGTAACCGACCTCGACGAGGCTGGTGAAGTCCCGGCGCAGCTCCGGCGGCGCCATCGGGATCTCCTGGCGCTCGGTGGCCTCGTAGAAGCGCGGCATGTCGTGCTCGAGGCTCTGGGTGATCACCGCGCGGTTGATCACCGGCAGCTCCTCCAGCTCCTCGCCACGGAGCCCGGCCAGCCAGCGGTCCACCGATCGGGCCGCGCGGCGACCGAGGCCGGCCGCCTCGATGATGGTGGCCGGACCGGTGACGAAGTCGCCGACCGCGAAGATGCCGCCGACGTTGGTGCCGAAGGTATCGGCATTGATGGTCACGTTGCCGCGGTTGAACTCGAACTGCAGGTCGTTGAGCGAGTTGCCCTGCGCATCCCTGGGAGTCGTCCCGTTCAGCGGCGCCGTCCGCCACGAGGAGAGCGAGCCGCCATCGATGATGGTGCGGGTATCGGTCACCCCGACGTGGCGATTGAGCTTCGCGCCGAACTCGCCGAGGACGTTGTTGTCCGACGCCTGGCTGGTGCAGGGAATGACCATGTCGCAGGGAATCGTGAACTCGCTGCCGGGGATCGACTCGGCGCTGCGACGGCCACTGGCATCGGGTGGTCCCAGGCGAGTGCGAACGAACGTGATGCCGTTGACCCTGCCCGCCTCATCTCCCAGGACCTCGACCGGGGAGCTGAAGTACTCGAACTTCACGCCCTCAAAGCGGGTCTCGTGCTGTTCCTCCTCGTCGACCACCATCTCGTCCGGCCCGCGGCGATAGACGATTGTCGAAGTCTTGGCGCCCAGGCGCAGCGCGGTTCGCGACGAGTCCATGGCGGTGTATCCGCCGCCGATGATGACCACGTGCTCGCCCACCGGCTGCGGCTGGCCAAGGTTGGCACGCTTCAGGAAGTCGACCCCGTAGATCACCCCGTCCAGCTCCTCGCCGGGCGTGTTCATGGCCACGGGATACATGCAGCCGGTGGCGACGACCACCGCATCGTGCCTCTCACGCAGCTGCTCCAGCGTGATGTCCCGCCCGATCTCGACGTTGTAGTGGAATTGCACGCCATGCTTCGCGACCCAGTTCACGTCCAGCTCGATGACGTCTCTCGGCAGCCTGAAGGCCGGCACGCCGATGAGGGTCGTGCCACCGCCGCTGGGCAGGGCCTCGTAGACATGGACCTCGTGACCCCAGCTGCCGAGCTCCTTGGCCGCCGCCAGGCCGGCCGGGCCGGCGCCGATGACTGCCACGCTGCGTCCCGTGGGAGCCTGGACGACAACGTTGTCCGGCATGTTGTTGGCATAGTGCCAGTCGACCAGGAAACGCTTCATGGCGCGAATCGCGAGTGGCTTGTCGATATCGGCCCGACGGCACGCCTTCTCGCACGGCGCGGAGCAGACATAGCCGCAGATGGCGGCCACCGGGTTTGGATCGCGGGCCAGGATGTAGCCCTCTTCGAAGCGACCTTCGGCGGCCAGCATGAGATAGCCCCGGCAGTTCGTGTTGACCGGGCAGCCTTCCTGGCACTCGATGTTGCACTGAAGCCAGTCGACGCCTACCTCGGCAGTCTGGAACCTCAGCGGAATTGCGGTATCGCTGATCACGGCGTCGCGGTCGCTCTCCGGGCGGCTTTTACCCAAGGGCTAACAAAGGAGCGGCAGGACCGATGCTACCCGCTCGGGAGCATATGGCGCAAGGCGGCCGGGCTCGTGCGCCGGCGATGGGCGCGATTCCCGCATTCCACGCTGCGCGCACGAGCCTGTGGTCAAGCCCCGCCGCCGGCCGGTGGGTTGGGGCTAGACCTGACTCCCGCGCTGGGAGTGACCGAGATATCAGTGCACCCGCGGCCTGAACGGCCGGTCCGCGCGGCGTCCACGCGAGGGACGCGCCGATATTTCGGTTGGAACCGGCACTGACGAGCCGAGGAGCGGGGAATGAAGGATATTCCGGACACCGTCGAGCGTGGAGCTCGCGCGCAGGACAACCCCTGCCACAGACGAGCTGAATTTTCGGTTGAACCCAGCGCGGTGAGCCGATTGATGCTGCTGGCCACGACTTCCGGATCCGAGACGCTGGGTGCCGCCAGACGTCGCGCACGGCGAGTGCACGGGATGCACCTATCCACGAACTTGGAGCCTGGTCCGCCCAAGATGTCGGCTGCCGCGCAAATTCTGGGTCGCGATCTTGCGCAATCGGTGCCATATCGGACCCTGCTTGCTTGATACGTGCACCCGGTGCACGCCGAAGGTCCGCCTTCGCAGATCAGTCTGCGAAATGGGCGGCCATGACGCGCCGAACGAGCGGGGCCGCATCCGTCCCACCGGTGCCGAGCGCGATGTTGGGGAGGATGGTGGCGACGCTGATGCTCGGGTCATCGGCCGGCGCGTAGGCGGGAAACCACGCATGGGGATCCAGCGTGCCTGTCTCGGCCGTGCCGGACTTGCCGGCCACCGGGATCCCGAATCCGGCGAAGGCGGCGGTGCCCGTCCCATATGGCAGGGTCGTAACCGCCTCGAGCGTATCGGTGACATACGCGAGGTCCTCCGCGCTGACCGAGATCTCCTGCGCCACCGTCGGCTCCACCTCCGCGACGAGCGTCCCGTCGGGAAGAGTGGCGGTCGTGAGGATGCGCGGCGTCCAGAGCGTGCCTCCATTGCCGATGGCGGCATACGCATTCGCGAGCTGGAGCGGCGTGCCGAGGAAGGCGCCCTGTCCGATGGAGAGCTGGATCTGCTCGAAGCCGGAGTACCCACCGCGTCCATTCGCGGCCAGCCAGGCATCGTCGGGGACGATCCCGGTCTCCTCGACCAGGTACGTGATCCCGGTCGCCGCGCCGAAGCCGAACTCGTGGAGAAGGTCGGTCAACGCGGTCTCCTCCCGCTCGTAGACCGATAGCGATAGTGGCATGTAGCTGGTGTTGCAGCTGAATGCCATGGCCTCGGCCAACGTCACCTGCCCGGGCAGGGTGTGGTTCATGTAGTTGCGGAACGTGAAGTCGCCGTACTGCCAGGTGGCCGGACAGGTGACGCGCGTCGCGGGCGTGGCCACCCCGGTCTTGAGCGCGGCGACCAGGGTGAAGGGCTTGAAGGATGAGCCGGCCGGGTAGGCTCCCAGGACCGCCTTGTTGAAGATCTGCCCGCCGCCGGCGGGCGCCAGGGGTTTGCCCGCAAGAGTGGTGCCGAGCGTCATCGAGTTCGGGTTGAAGGCGGGCTGGCTGGCGAGCGCCCACACGTCGCCGCTCTTCGGGTCGACAACGGCGGTAGCGGCCGCCGCATATGGGCTCAGCGCGTCCTGGGCGGTGGCCTGGATCGCGGGCCGAATGGTGATGGCAATGTCCGCTCCGGCCACCATCTCGGTCTCGGCCAGCACCGATTCCGCCGCGTCGGGCGAAACTGCCACCAGGCTCCAGCCTGGAGTTCCCCGCAGCAGCGCCTCCGCTCCATACTCGAGCCCGCTGCGGCCAACCAGGTCTTCGGCGCGATAGCCGGTCGCGGCCAGCGTGTCGAGATCCTCGGCCGTGACCGCCCCCACGTAGCCGATCACATGGCCAGCCAGCGCCTCCTGGGGATAGATGCGTACGCCGTCCTCGCGCGTCTCGGCCCAGATCGTCCCGTCACTGCCCACGATTCGGCCGCGCTGACCGAGAGACCGATCGAGCCGCAGCGTGCCGTCCTCGCCGAGCTCGGGGAACACCACCGACGGATTCCAGCGGACCAGCCACCCTCCGCGCCCGTGGACCATGGTCAGGGCGCGCTCGAGATTCAGCTCGCCGAATCGCTCGGAAGCCACCGAGATCTCGATCGGCACGGCCAGGCCGGGGACGGGACCGGCCAGCACAGGGTCGAGGTCGGGATCGGGGCTCGGGGCCGAGCTGGGGACAGCCGACGGAATTGCCCTCGCCGATGGATCGGCTGACGGCCGCGGAGTCGGGGTCGGCGCCGGGAACTCCGCCGAGCGCGCTTCGGGGAGCAGCGCCACGATGCGAGGCTCGCCGGTCGTCGTACGCAGCTCCTCGACGCGTGCCATATCGGCGAATGCGGCGTGCAGCTCGGTGAAGCGCTCGATCGGGTACCGCGCATGGAGGATCGGATCCAGGGTGGCGTACATCGCTGCGTAGTCGCCTGCGGCCCAGGCGCGGAGGTACTCGGTGGCCAGGGCGGCGGCTGCTTCAGGTGGAGCCGTCGGGAAGGTGGTCGGCTCCGGGGTCGGCTCCGGGGTCGCCTCGCTGCTGCAGGCGGTGACGAGCACGAGCAGGGCGGCTGCCGCGCGACCGCGGAGGAAGCGGTGGCGGCTCATCGAGCCAGGGTCACACGCCGAAACCCCTCGGCCGCGCGGTACCCGACACGTTCCCCGAGCTCCTCGCTGCGGCGGCGAACCCAGCGAGCGATCTCCTCGAATGACCGGAACTGGCTGGCGTGGTGTCCAAGGGCGTCGATCTTGCGCTCAATCGTGCCGCCGATGTCGACCAGCTGGTTCGCCTCGTTCGTGCTCCACAGGAACAGCTCCGCCACCTTCCACGCCCCCAGCCCGGCATCCAGATGCTCCCGGAAGTTGAGGGGGTCGCGGGCGGTGGGGAAGACCGCGTCCACGGTCACCTGCCCGACCGCGCGATGATCAGGATGGTTGACCCACTCATTGTTCACGAACAGGACCGTCGGGTCGTGCGTCATCACGATCTCCGGCCGGAAGGAACGAATCGCGTGCGTGATGCGCTCACGCAGGCGCAGTGACGGTTCAACCAGTCCATCGGGCTCATCGAGAAATTCGACCCCGTCGACGCCGATCTCCGCGGCGGCGGCACGCTGCTCGCGTTGCCGAAGCTCGACCAGCGCGGCAACGTCGGTGGCGGGGTCATCGCTGCCCTTATCGCCGCGCGTGACGAGGAGATAGCGGACGGTCGCTCCCTCGGTGACCCAGCGCGCCACGGTGCCGCCGGCCCCGAATTCAATGTCGTCAGGATGCGCCGCGACGACCAGGACACGCTCAGGAGTGGGCAGCTTATCGTCAGGCATCGGTTCCGACGTGATGCTAACAGTCAGGCCAGAGCGACGGTCCGCGTCGCCTCGGGATCGAGCAGCGCGGCGGTCCACGCATGGCAGGTGAAGTAGATCACCTGGTGGCGTGTGGCGAGATCACGGATCGCCCCGGCCGCCCGTGACGCACGGTCGGCATCGAAATTGACGAGAATGTCGTCCATCACCACCGGCAGCGGTTCGGCGTGCCGTGCGAACTCCTCGATGAGGCCGAACCGGAGGGCGAGGTAGAGCTGCTCGGCAGTGCCGCGAGAGAGCTCCTCGGTGACGCGCCCTTCGCCGCCCTCGGTCTCCACCCGGACGCTCGTGTCACCGGGTGGCGCAACGATCCGGGGGTAGCGTCCGCCCGTGAAGCGCGAGAAATGCGACTCCGCGGCGCGCACCACGTCCGGCTGCCTCTCCCGCTCGTACCGCTGGCGCGTCTCCTCCAGGATGCGAAGGGCAACTGCGCGAACGGCCCAGTGGCGCGCGAGGGCGGCGGCGCTGCCCTCGGCGATGGCGAGCTCCTGGCGCCTGGCACCAAGCTCCTCGGCTGCCTCGAGATGCCGGATGCCAGCGGCGAGCTCGCCGATCCGAGCGTGAGCCTCGGCCTGCTCGGCTTCGATCCGATCAACGTCTGCCGCAGTCTCCGCGAGACCTGCCTCGACCGCTGCGCCGTCGATCCGTCGCGCCTCCGCGGCGAGATCGTCGATGGCCTCCGCGCTTCCGGCAATCCCGGCCAGCTCGGCCCGCAGCTCTCGGGCCCGCACCCGGAGAGCGCGACGCTCGATCGCGACAACATCACGCTGGCGCAACACATCGGCGGTCGGGCTTCCGTGCGCGGCGAGATGACTGTCCACTGCCGCACGTCTGGTCGCGACCTCCTCGACGGCGGGCCTGCGACGCTCATCCAGGCGACCGATGCGCGCCTCGAGCTCTCGCGTGCGCCGCCGATCTTCCCTGGCGCGCTCGAGCCGATCCACGAGCGCCAGGATGCTGGCCGCGCGCTCGTCGGCCCCACGGACGGGGCCCACCCCGAGTGCAGCGAACAGGTCGTCGGTCCGGGCCGCATGGTCGGCCTCCTCCTGATCGGCGACAGTGATCAGGGCGCGATGCCGATCCCGCTCCGTCGCCGCTCCCCGGGCGATCCCCGCCGCACCGAGCATCTCGCGCACCGCGGCCGGAGCGAGCCCGACAGTCATCCCGCGGTCGATGAGCCACGCGGTCCACGCCTCCTCGGCAGCGCGCAGGGCATCCGCAGCATCATCGCGGAAGCGCTCGAGCCGATGCACCTCGTCTCGACGCACGTCGAGAGATGCCGTCTGCTCGCGCGCGAGATCTGACCGCGCACGAGCGGTGGCGAGCTCGTCAGCGAGCGTGGCGACATCGGCATCGGTCGCATCCGGAGCCAGCCCACCCCGTTCGAGCAGCTCCGCGCGCATCGCGGAGACGTCCGCGGGCATCCTGTCGCTCGACCGAGGCGTAAGCATCGCCACGATCCCGACCAGCACGACACCGAGGACGGTTCCGATGACGAGGCCGCCGAGGGCCTGGCCCACCGCGAGCCCGACCATGATGCCCGCGATCGCCAGGCCCCCAACGACCACGAGAGCGGCTCGAGGGTCGAGTGCCACTGATCGCGGACTCGTTCCGACGGCACGTCCAGCCGCCTGGCGACCGTGCAGGGTATCGAGCTCCCTGAGCGCGGCTCGCCGCTCGTCGACATCGCCGATGACCGGCGGTGCGGCGACCTCGCGCTCACGACTGGCGAGGCCGTCGGCGGCAGCCCGCCACCGACTGTCGGCGCCACTCGAATCCGTTCGCACGCGTGCCAGGTGTCCCTCGGCGTCGCGCGTGGCCTGCAGGCTCGGAATTGAATCGTCCAGCGCGAGCAGACGTGTTTCCTCCCAGCCGCCCACCTTCGCCAGCTGCTCTGCGACGATCCCCGCATGACGGGCCTCGGCGGCTGCGAGATCCTGACGGTGGTCGCGGGCAGCTGATCGCGCAGCGGATGCGTCCCGCGCGGCGCCGATCTTATCGGCGGCAGCCAGCACCGCAACGTCGACCTTGAGTCCGGCGCGCTCACGCCGCGCGTCATCCAGCTCGCCATCGACGGCTGCCAACGCCAGA
>JACDBZ010000195.1 GCA_013694645.1 Chloroflexota bacterium | reverse complement strand
GAGCGCGCGCCGACCTCGCCGCCGTGCGCCTCGATGATCTGGCGGACGATGGCCAGCCCGATCCCCGCACCGCCTGTCGCGCGCGCCCGCGAGCGGTCGACGCGATGCAGCCGCTCCCAGATGAGTGGAAGCTCAGCGCTCGGGATCTCGGGACCCGTGTTGGCGATGGCGCAGCGGATGGTGGTGCCCTCGGACTCGAGCCGAACGCTGATGTCCCCACCATCGGTGGTGTAGCGGGCCGCATTCTGGACGAGATTGCTCACGACCTGGCCGATGCTGTCGGGATCGGCATCCAGTCGCGGCAGGGCCGGGCTCTCGTCGAAACGCACGATGATCGAGCGCGGCGCAAGCTCGGGGGCCACGAGCGCGAGGGCTCGACGAATGAGGTCCCCGAGGTCGACCTCCGCGCGAGCCAGGTCCCGCGTCACCGCGTCGTTGCGCGCGAGCATGTCGAGGCTCTCCACCAGTCGCGTGAGCCGCTCGATCTCCTCGTGGACGGTCCGCAACATCTCGGTCGACGGCTCCACGACACCGTCGGCGAGGGCCTCCGTGTAGCCGCGCAGGCTGGTGAGCGGTGTCCGCAGCTCGTGCGCCACGTCCTCGACCAATGCGGTTCTGAGCTGCTCGACCCGCTCGAGGGTGGCCGCCATCTGGTTGAACGAATGGGCAACGTCGCGCAGCTCGCGGTCGGATGGCAGAGGAATGCGGGCGGCCAGGTTGCCCGCCGCGACGAGGTGGGTGGCCTCGGTGAGGCGAGCCAGGGGGCGCAGCACCCGGCGCGAGAGCCACCAGGCACTGACTCCGCCCAGGATCAGACCCGCCACCGCCCCGATCACGGCCACGCGCGCAACGAATTCGTCCGCCATCGCTCGCGCTTCGGCCTCGGAATCCACTCCCTCCATGAGCAGGAAGGTGATCTGCTCCGTGCTGTACCAGCGCACCGCGATGAGGATGACGCCGGCCACGATGAGCGATGTGGCCAGCATGGCGAGGACGAGGCGAACCCGCAGCGTGCTCATCCGCCTGCCTCGGAATCGACTCGCACGACCGGATGCAGAAATCGGTAGCCGACGGAGCGTACGGTGCCGATGAGGCGTGGGTCGCGCGCGCGGTCGCCGAGTTTGTGTCGCAGCCGACCAAGGTGCACGTCGATTGTGCGATCGATGACCCCGGGATCATCATCGCCGTACATGGCACCGATCAGCTCATCGCGCGAGAAGACCCGTCCAGGACGTGCCATGAGTGCGTACAGCAGACGAAACTCGGATGCGGTGAGTGCGATCTCACGTCCCCCACGGACGACGCGCATGGCGCTCGGATCGATCAGCAGGTCGGCTGCCCTCAGCGACGGATCGGCGTTCTCCGGCGGCCGGCGTCGGCGCAGTTGGGCCCGCACGCGTGCCATCAGCTCCCGTGGGCTGAATGGCTTGACGACATAGTCATCGGCGCCGAGGTCAAGACCGACCACCTTGTCCGCATCGCCGCTGCGGGCCGTCAGCAGCATGATCGGGGTGTCGCCCTCTTCGCGGAGCTGGCGGCATACCTCGAGACCGTTGGGCCCCGGCAGCATGACGTCGAGCAGCACCAGGTCGCAACGCTGCGATCGCGCCAGCTCCAGGGCGGTCGTTCCGTCTGCCGCCTCGAGCGTCCGATATCCATCCCGCGCGAGGTAGAGGCGCAACAGCTCCCGGATCTTTGGGTCGTCGTCGACGACCAGCACGGTTGCGGCTCGGCTCACCCGAGCACCTGCGGCAGGTCGGCCCACAGGTCCCGTGCGCCGAGCAGCCGGAATGCCGGGACGGAACGCGTGCGGGGACTCATGACTGAAATCGTATGGCTCATTCGTGACGATCGTGTGACCTCGCGAACGGAGAACGAGGCTCCCGCGCGGGAACCTCGTTCTCGGCGCTCGCTCTCGCGGTTACTCGCCGCCTGGCGTCACCTCGACTTCTGCCTTCTCGAAGTCGTCGCCTGTCGTGTCGCCATCGATTCCGTCCAGCGCAGCCTGCGCCAGGTCTGTCCGGAACGCGTCACCTGCTGGCTGCGCGGTGAGAATCTCAGTGTCCAGGCTGATCTGGACCGTTTGGTCCCGGAGCTCCGCATCCAGGATGCCGATCCCATCGGGTGACGGCCAGATCAGCGCATTGATCTCATTCATCATCCAGTGCTGATGACCCTCACCGAGGATCGTGCCCTGGTCGAGAACGATCTCGACGCACTCGTCGGGGTTGTCGCGGCAATGCACCCAGCCCTCGAAGGAGGCGCGCAGGAAGCAGACGGCGATCTGCTCGTTGGAGACGCCGTTTGTCTCGTCCGCCAGCCAGGATTCACGGGCCATGATGTGGTCCTGGAGCATGGCCGCACCGACCTCGTTGAAGTCGATGATGTTGAGATCCTCGAGCTGGTACAGCTCGCCGGTGTCCGGGTTCTCGGTCTCGAGCACCTGGGCCAGCTCGTTGTACGTCATCGCCTCGGCGGCATCGAGCTCGCCGTTCAGGAACGCCACCATGTCGAAGTTCTGCGTGACCTGCTCGAAATCGGTGCCGGGCTCCAGTCCCGCCTGCCGAGCGGCGGCCACCACCTCGAACTCATTGCCGAAGCCCCAGGCCCCAACCTTCTTGCCCGCCCAGTCCTCTGGCGACTCGATCCCGCTATCGGCGAAGCTGACCTCCACGGCTCCGGAGCGTTGGAACACCTGCGCGATGTTCACCAGATCCGCGCCCTCTTCGCGAGCCACCAGGACCTTGGGAACCCAGCCCTCACCGAACTCGGGGCCGTTTGGATCTGCGACAACCTGCTGTGGGGCGATGTCCGGACCGCCGTCGAGGAACGTGACGTCGAGTCCAGCCTCCTCGTACAGTCCGAGATCCTTCGCCGCGAAGTAGCCGGCGAACTGTGCCTGCGGAACCCACTGCAGCTGGAAGTCGACCGCAACCGGACCGCTCAGGGCCTCATCGCCGCAATCACTGGTGGCGGTTGGTTCGGAAGCCGCTGGCTCGGAGCCGGCGGGTTCGGACGCCGCTGGCTCGGAAGCCTCCGCGGTCGGGGTCGCGTCGCCACTGCCGCCTGTTCCGCATGCCGTTAGCACCAGTCCGACGACCATGAGAATGGTGAAGATGCGCCAGGAATGCTTCATGCCCTCCGTCCTCCTTGTTAACCGAGTCTCAGTGGGCCGCGACGCGCTGGGTTGGCGACGCGGGTCTCAGTCAGGTCCGCCCTCGCATTGAGGCGTGCCACGGCATCGCAATCCGCTCGATGCCAATGATGATGAGATAGAAGCCGATGCCGAGCGCGGCGGCGACGATGATGGCGCTCCACGCCTGGGCGAAGCGCAGGAATGATGCACTCTCGACGATGATGCGCCCCAACGCAACCGTTGCGCCACCGAAATACTCGCCCACGATGGCACCGATGAGGCTGAGCGTGGCGGCGACCTTGATGGCGGTGAAGAAGTAGGGGAGTGCGCTCGGGATGCGGACGCGGGTGAGGATTTCGCGTTCCGATGCTGCGTAGCTGCGCATCAGCTCGAGGCTCGCCGCATCGGCGCTCGTCAGTCCGCGGACCGTGTTGATCATGACCGGGAAGAAGACCAGCATGGCCACGATCATCATCTTGCTGACCGGGCTGGTGACGCCGAACCAGGCGTTCATGATCGGCGCGAAGGCAATGATCGGGATCGCGTTGGCAGCGATGGCGAATGGCATCAACGCACCGCGAGCGAGCGCGAAGCGTGCCGTCGCGAACGCCACCGCCAGGCCACCGGTGAGGCCGATGGCAAAGCCTCCGACCGCCTCCAGCAGGGTCGTGGCGCCGGCCTGGAGCAACAGGTCCCGGTTCGTGATCAGCGCAGTCGCGATGTCCGATGGCGGGGGAAGCAGGAAACGTTGAATGTGGAGCGCGCGCACGGCCACCTCCCACAGCAGGATGCCGCCGATGAATACCGCAATGGCCGGGAGGTAATAGCGGACATGCCTGGTCACCGCGGCACCTTCGTCACGACGTCGTCCCGGCGACGTGGCCCGACTTCAGGCCCTCACGAACCTCGGTGATCAGCTCGAAGTAGCCGTCCAACGTCCGGGTCTCGTCCGAGCGTGGGCGCGGCAGGTCGACCTCGATGATCTTCGTGATGCGTCCCGGCCGGGCGCTCATGACGACGACGCGAGAGGACAGGAAGACCGCCTCCGGGATCGAGTGGGTGACGAACACGATGGTGGTGCCGGTCTGCTCCCAGATGCGTAGCAGCTCGGTGTTCATGCGCTCGCGGGTCATCTCGTCGAGGGCCCCAAATGGTTCATCCATCAGCAGCAGGCGCGGCTCGAAGGCCAGTGCGCGGGCGATGGCGGCTCGCTGCTGCATGCCGCCCGACAGCTGCCAGGGGTGGTGGCGCGCAAAGTCGCTGAGCTCGACGAGCGCCAGCATGTCGGCAATGCGCTGGGCTCGTCGCGCCTTCGGCATATCGATGATCTCGAGAGGAAGGCCGACATTGGCTTCGATCGTCCGCCAGTCGAACAGGACCGGCGCCTGGAAGACCATGCCGTAGTCGCGGTCGGTCCTGGCACGGGTGGCTGACTTGCCGTTGACCTCGATCGTGCCACTCGTGGGACGCGTCAGGTCGCCGATGACCCGCAGCAGCGTGCTCTTCCCACAGCCGGATGGGCCGATGAGGCTCACGAGCTCGCCCGGCCGGATGCTGAGGTTGATACCGGAGAGTGCCACGGTCTCGGAACCGGCATTCCCGAATGTCTTGTTCAGCTCGTGGACCTCGACCACGGCGCTAACATCGTTGTTCACGCCTCGACCTCCCGCATCCGATTGCGCAGGACAACCATTTCCGCGATGCGGACAAGGGCGAAGAATGCGATCCCGAGCGCGGCGCACATGAATGCGGTGGCCCACAGCTTCTCAGGCCCGGACGTGAACTGCTGGTTGAACTGGATGATCGCCCTGCCGAGCCCGCCGGCGATGCCGGTCGGCGCCTCGGCAACGATGGCCCCCACGATGCTCGCCGTGGCGCTGATCTTCAGCGCGGTGAACAGGTACGGCATCGCTGCGGGCAGACGCACCTTCCAGAGCACCGCCTTCCAGCCCGCCGCGTAGCTGCGCATCAGCTCCAGGGCGCGCGGATCCGGCGACTTGAGCCCGCGGATGCCGGCGATCGTCACCGGGAAGAAGGTGAGGTAGGCGCTGATGATGGCGACGCTCGGCCAGTCGCGACCCACCCAGAGGACGACCATCGGCGCAAGGGCGATGATCGGAACGGTCTGGCTGGCGATGACGTACGGCACCAGCGCTCGCTCAAGCAGGCCTGAATGCACGAAGAGGATGGCGAGCGCGAGGCCGATCGCCGCCCCGAGCACGAAACCGATGGCCGCTCCGCGCCAGGTGAAGATCGCCGCATCCAGCAGTACCGCGAACAGGCTGAACTCGCTCCGTCGCGTCGCCGGCTCGAACAGGGCGCCGATGACCTCCCAGACGTGGGGCAGATTCGTGTCGTTGAGCTGAGTGATGCGCAGCGGCGGCATGTGGGGCGGATCCAGCGCTACCCCGAAGGCCTCGCGCCATATGCCGCCACCGATCCACTTCGCAGACTCCCAGACGATGGCGATCAGGAGCATGACGACGACGAACGCCAGGATCGAGCGCGCGATTCCGCCCAGCGTGGTCAGCGCGCCACCAACATGGGCTCGCCGGCCGAACGGGGCCGTCGCGCCGGTCACTGGTCAGGCGACTGCGGCATCGGTGATCTCGAGCGCGCGATCGATGATCGCGAACCCGTCGGCCAGCTCCTCTTCGCTGATGGTCAGCGGCGGATTCGTGAAGAACGAGTTCCAGCGGACGAACGTGTAGAGGCCGTCGGCGCGGAAGCGTTTCCCGAGCGCAGCCATCTCGTCGGAGGTGCCGTTGAAGGGGGCCATCGGCTCCATCGTCTCGCGGTTCCGAACGAGCTCCACGATCCCGAACAGCCCGATGCTGCGCACCGCCCCGACGCTCGGATGCTTCGCCGCCAGCTCCGCGTGATGCTCCTTGAGCTTCTCGCCCATCTGGGCCGCGCGCTCGATGAGGTTCTCCTCCTCGTACACCTCGATCGTCGCGAGCGCCGTGGCGCAGGCGAGCGGATGCGAGTTGTAGGTCAGGCCGCCGAAGAAGACGTTCTCCTCGAAGTGCTCGGCGTACTTGCGCCGCATGCCGAGCGCGCCGAGCTGCACGTATGCGCTCGTGAGTCCCTTGGCCATCGTGATGAGGTCGGGCACCACGTCCCAGTGGTCGATGGCAAACCATTTGCCGGTGCGGCCGAAGCCGGCCATCACCTCGTCGGCGATCATCAGGATCCCGTAGCGGTCGCAGATCTCGCGAACGCCGGCGATGTAGCCGTCCGGCGGCACCAGGATGCCGTTCGTGCCCGTCACGGTCTCGAGGATGAACGCGGCGATCGTCTTCGGACCCTCGAGCTGGATCGTCTCCTCGAGATGCGCCAGCGCCTCGTCGGCGGTGTCCCAGCCGCGCTGGATGCCGTGGTACGGATCCATGACGCGGACGACGCCCGGGATGCCAGGCTCGGCCGCCCAGCGTCGCGGATCGCCGGTCAGGGAGATGGCCCCCGCGGTCCCGCCGTGGTAGCTGCGGTATCGGGCCATGATCTTGTGGCGTCCGGTGAACATGCGAGCCAGCTTGATGGCGTTCTCGTTTGCCTCCGCGCCCCCGTTGGTGAAGAAGAAGGTGTCGATGTCGCCAGGGCACAGCTCGGCCAGCTTCTGCCCCAGCCGTGCTCGAGGTTCGGTCGCCATGAACGGGTTCGCGTAGGCGAGCGTCTCGGCCTGGCGCCTGATGGCCTCGATCACCTTTGGATGACCATGGCCGATGTTCGTGCACATCAGCTGTGAGTTGAAGTCGAGATAGCGCTTCCCCTCGGGCGTCCAGAAGTAGACGCCCTTGGCGCCCGCGACCGGGATGGGGTCCACCTTCGACTGGGCCGACCACTCGAAGAGGGTGTGTCGCTTCGTGAGAGCGACGATCTCGTCGCCGGTCATGCTGGCTCGCTCGGTCTCGATCGCCATCGGTAACTCCGTCACTGCTCGTCGCGGGAAGCGCCGATTACACCACACGCCGCAATCTGATTTCGCGGGCGTAGACTCGACCGATCATGCGACGGGCCATGACAGCCGATCCGCGGAGCGCCCATGGCGAGGAAGCCGAGGGTGTCATGCGTGCGATCTTCGGTTTGACCGCGGGTGTCGGCCTGATGGCAGCCGTCATCGCCGCGGCCGCCGACCAGCCTCCGCTGATCGCCGTACCGACGCTTGTCCTGATCGGATGCCTGTGCGTGGGTGCGTTGGGCGCGGGAGCCTATGCCGCCGCAGGCGTGTGGCTGGTCCTCGCGCCCGCCGCGCCCGGAGAAGCGATGCTCGTGCCGCTGGCCATGATCCTTCTGTGCGTGGCGATTGCCGTCGGGCCTGACAGGCTGCTCGCCTGGGTCGCCCGCGACGCTGCCCCCGAGGGCGGGGATGGGTCCGCCCATGAAGGTTGGATCGAGGAGGTGGACGGGCGGCGAATCGGCTGACACCCGGTCCAACGGTGAGCCTGCGCAGATCTGCCTGCGATCTATCGAGACGAGAGGCAACGCAGGATGGCATCCACGGCGACGTCGGCATCAGCCTCGGTGGTCGACCAGTTGCTGACGCTGATGCGCATGGCGGCCATCCCGTGCCACGTGGTGCCGGACAGCCAGATCGTGCCGTCCTCCTGGACGCGACGAATGATCTCGCGGGTGAACGCATCGGCATCACCACCCTCGGGTGGCGTGAAGCGCACCAGCACCTGGTTGAGCACGACCTCGTTGAGAATCTTGACACCGGGATTGCCTTCCAGGCGCTCGGCCATGCGTCGCGCGATCGCGCAGCATCGCTCCACGAGCCTCCGCACTCCTGAGCGCCCCAGGGTCCGCAGGGCAGCGTAAATGGGAAAGCCCCGGGCCCGACGCGAGAACTCCGGGACCCACGACACCTCGTCGCGCTCCTGCTCGGGGCCGTACTCGAGGTAGGCGGCGTGCGGCGGGGCCATGGCTGCGGCATGGGCGCTCGGATCGGCGACGAATGCGAGCCCCGAGTCGTATGGCACGTTCAGCCACTTGTGCGCATCGGTGGCCCACGAGTCAGCCAGGCCGATGCCGTCCACGAGATGCGCCAGAGCCGGGCTGACGGCCGCCCACAGGCCGAATGCGCCGTCCACGTGGACCCACGCTCCCGGCCGATCGCGCACGAGACCGATCGACTCGCGGATCGGATCGAACGAGCCGGTGTTCACGTTTCCGGCCTGGAGGCAGACGATGAGCGGCGCGTCGCGCGGTACGGCCTTGAGCGCGTCCGCCAGCGCAGCCGCGCTCAGACGGCCCTGGTCATCGGCCTCCACGATGCGGACCCTGTCCCGCCCCAGACCAAGGTACTGGAGCGCGGTGAGAACGGTGCTGTGTGCCTCGTCGCCGACAATGACCTCGATCTCCGGCGCGCCGAACAGCCCGCGGCCCGTGACGTCCCATTCGGCACGCTCGAGCACGGCCTGTCGAGCGGCGGCCAGGCAGGTGAAATGCGCCATCTGGCAACCGGTGACGAGGCCGTAGCTGGCGGTGGGCGGGAGCCCGAACAGGTCGATCAGCCATGAGCCGACCGCCTCCTCCACCACCGATGCCGCCGGTCCGGCCACATAGAGGCCGGCATTCTGATCCCACGTGGAGGTCAGCCAGTCGGCGGCCAGTGCCGACGGCAACGACCCGCCGATGACGAAGCCGAAGTAGCGCGGGCCGGCCATGGCGACCGCCGCTTCTCCGCCGATGCGGGCCAGATCCTCGACGACCACCTGCCCGTCCTCGCCTTCCTCGGTGAGTGTGCGGACCAGCTCGCGCCGAAGCTCGTGGACGTCCTGCTGGCCCGCGACCTGGCGGTCGGGAAGGCTGTCGAGGAACTCGATCGCCAGCTCGGCGGTCCGCCGAAGAAGCTCGGGGTGCTCATTCATGGCGAGCATCCTACAGCCCGGCGATCAGTCCTCCGTCGACCGCGATCAGCTGGCCGGTGAGATACGAAGCTCGCTCGGAGGCGAGGAACGCGACCAGCGCACCCAGCTCTTCCGGTCGCCCGTAGCGTCCCGCGGGAATGGTCGCGATGTGAGCGCCGCGGACGACCTCCTCGGTGCTGCCGTCGCGTTCGGCGCGTCCCGAGTCGAGCTCGTGGATGCGGGGCGTGGCGATGCGGCCGGGCATGACGCCATTGAGCGTAACGCCCTCCGCGGCGATCGCCCGTGCGGTGGTCTTCAGCCAGGCGGCGAGCACAGAGCGGCCGGCGTTCGAGTAGACGAGATCGCCGATCGGCTGCCGGATGCCGCTCGACAGGATCGAGATGACGCGCCCCCACCCCCGCTCGCGCATGTCGGGCAGCAGCCGGGTCACCAGCTCGATCGGCGTGGTGGCCAGCAACTGGATCGAGCGCTGCCAGGCTGCGGGGTCGGTCGAGGTCGGGTCGACGGTCGGTGGCCCTCCCGCGTTCGTGACGACGATGTCGATCTGCCCGAAGGCTTCGGCGGCCGATGCGATGGTGGCGGCGGCGTCGGAGGACGCCGCATCGGCGGCCACGAGTGCAACGTCAACGCCGTGAGCGGCGCGAAGCTCCTGTGCGGTGGCCGACAGGCGCCTCTCGTCACGGGACCAGATGAGGAGCCGGCAGCCCTCGCCAGCGAGCGCATCGGCCGATGCCCTGCCCAGCCCCGAGGTGGCGCCACCGACGATCGCGGTTCGCCCGCGCAGTTCGAGATCCATCGGGGTTTCAGACCGCCACGGGCACGCCGCCGCCGCGCCGTCGCCGGACCACGTGCACCGCAAGGCCGGCCGCGATGGCGGCCAAGCCCACCGCCACGAACAGAGGATCGGTGTAGAGCAGGACCAAACCTCCGCCTGCCATCAGCGCTCGCTCGAGCCACTTCGCCGGGCCCAGCAGCCATCCGCCAGTGGCCACGGCCAGTGCGCCGACGGCGACCATCGCGACGGGAATCACCCACAGCATGGTGATCAGCGGGCCGCGCAGGAGGAGCGCCTCGCCGGCGGGAGCGAGCACGAAGACGAATGGCACCAGGAAGGCGGGGAGGGTGTACCGCCAGGCCATCATCATCGTGCGTGTCGGGCTGCCGCCGGTGATCGCGGCGGCGGCATACGCCGACAGGGCCGTGGGCGGCGAGACCTCCGACAGCACCGCGTAGTAGAAGATGAACATGAGCGATGCGTAGCTCGGAACGTCGAAGGCATCGAAGGCCGGCTTGATGATGACCGCGGCGATGATGAACGAGGCCGTCACCGGCACCGCAAGGCCGAGCAGCATGACCGCGATGCCCGAGAACAGGGCGGTGAGTGCCAGGTTGCCGGCCGCAAGGGCCACGATGATCCCGGCCAGCTTGAGCCCCAATCCGGTCAACGTCACCACGCCGACGATGAGGCCCGACGCGGCGCACACCGCGACGACCGGCAGCACGCCGATGGCCCCCGCCGCGAGCGCATCCCACAGCCGTCGCGGCGTGAGCCGATGCTCGCGGTCCAGGAAGCTGAGAGCGAAGGCAAGGCCCGTCGACAGGACCACGGCGCGGAAGGGGGTCATGCCGAGCACCATGAAGATCACGATCGCGAACAGCGAGCTGAAGTGGTACCCATAGCGCAGCAGCTGCCGTCCGAGCGGTGGCGTCTCGACCGTGACGGCGTGCGTCCGATAGCGTCGTGCATCCAGCTCAACGGCGAGGATGATGCCCAGGTAGTAGAGCAGTGTCGGCACGGTCGCCAGCAGCAGCACGACAAGGTAGGACTCGCGCAGGAACTCGGCGATGATGAAGGCCGCGGCTCCCAGCGTCGGTGGCGACAGGATGGCCCCGATGCCGGCCGCCGCCAGCACCCCACCTCCCTGCGCCTGCGGGTAACCCGCCCGTTTGAGAAGCGGCCATGACACGCTGCCCAGCGTCACCGTGGTCGCCACGCCGGAGCCAGACACGGTCCCCAGGAGAAATCCCGCAAGGGTCACCGTGCGCCCGGGTCCGGCGCTGGACTGGCCGAACGCCGCGAAGCTGACATCGAGGAAGAACTTGCTCGCACCCGAGTACTCGAGCACCGCGCCGTAGATCGTGAACAGCACGATGTAGGTGGCGGCGACCTGGAGTGGCGTGCTGAAGATGCCCGCCGAGGTCATGTACTCGTGGCCGATGAAACGGGGGAGCGCATAGCCGCGATGCGCGATGACGTCGGGCAGGATCGGTCCGAAGTAGGCGTAGGCGATGAACAGGGCGACGACGATCACCATGATCCAGCCCACCGTTCGACGCGTGGCCTCCAGGATCAGGATGACGGCGAGCAGCCCCATGGCGATGTCCAGCTCGGTCGGCACCACCGCGCGCCGGCTGAACTCCTGGTAGAAGACGATGGCGTAGACCATCGGCACGGCGGCAAGAGCGGCCAGGATCCAATCCACCGGGTGCGGATTGTCCGGCCGGCCCTCGTCCAAGGCTTGCTTTGATCGCCCCCAACCGCGATAGACGAGGAATGTCATCGCCAGCGCAACCGCCGCGAAGGCCGGGATGTAAATGTTGGCGGTGATCGTGCCGAACCAGGCCAGGACCCAGTAGATGGCGTAGAGCGAAAGGCCGACGCCCATGGCCCACACGACCGTTTTCGGCCACCCGGCCAATGTTCGCGCCGGTTTCTCCGCGTCGTACTCGGCGATGAGGGCGGCGTCGCGAGCCGCCTGGTCGCTCACGCCGATCCCTCGATCGTCAGGACGACGAGCGTGTCGTCGCGGCCGGCCACGAGCCGCCACAGCGC
>JACDBZ010000187.1 GCA_013694645.1 Chloroflexota bacterium | reverse complement strand
GCTGGCTGACCAGCGGCGCCTCGAGCACACGCCCGGTCTCCTGCGCAATGCCGATCGGTCCCATGGCATCTCCGGCGTCGGGATTGAGGCCGATCAGGCCTCCCACTGCGTCGGCCAGCCCGCCCGGAATCTGGATCGCCAGCGTCCACGCGGCTGCTGTGCCACGTCCGACCGCGTCGAGGGGATCGGAGACGGTCGATGGCTCCTCGACCAGCCGCTCGGGCTCGTAGGCAAAGCCGACCGGCCCCATGCCGCGCGCGCGATCCTCCCGGGTCACCGAACGTGGAATCAGGGAGACCTCGATCTCCTCACCCTCGCGCACCACCGTCAGCTCGACGAGGAAGCCGGCGCGCTCCGCGACGTACTCCGTGAGCTCGGACGATCGTTCGAATCGTTGGCCATCCGCCGCCACGATGACGTCGTCCTCCACCAGCTCGCCGTCGGCCGGGCTGTTCTCCTGGACGCTGATGACCGTGAGCGGGCCGTGCCCGATGGGCGTCGGCAGGCTCAGGGCTCCGGCGAAGAGGACCGCGGCGAGCAGAAAGTTCATGGCGACGCCGGCAAGCAGGACGGTGACGCGAATCCAGATCGGCTTGCGGTTGAAGGCGCCGGCCATCGCGCGCTCGATCTCTTCGGCGGTCAGGCCATGCTCACGCAGCCTTCGCAGCTCGACATCCCCGTCCTCGCCGAGCATCTTCACGAAGCCGCCGAGCGGAATCCAGTTCAGGCTGTAGCGTGTCCCGCGCCACGTCACCGACGTGATCCGGGGTGGGAAGCCGATGCCGAATTCCTCGACCGTGATCCCGGCTCGCTTCGCCACGAGGTAGTGACCGAGCTCGTGGACGAGCACGAGGACGATCAGTACGCCGAGGAAGGCGGCGATCGTGCCAATGACCTCCATCAGCTTGCGCCGAGCGCTGTGCGGATCTCGGCATCGAGCTCTGCGATGGTCTCGATGTCGGGCTCGTCCGGCGCGCCCCACCGCTCGACCGCACCGGCGATGGTCGTTGCAATCTCCAGGAAGCCGATGCGCCCGCTGAGAAACGCCGCGACGGCGACCTCGTCGGCCGCGTTCAGGATCGTCCCGCGATTGCCGCCGGCGTTTGCGGCACGACGCACGGCGTCATATGCGGGGTAGGTCCCGGTCTCGAGCGGCTCGAAGTCGAGGCTTCCCCACTCCGCCGGCATCTGTCGTCGCGCCGGTGACGGGAGGCGCTCGGGAAAGGTGAGGGCGTACTGGATCGGGAGGCGCATGTCGGGGAGCCCGAGCTGTGCCTTGTACGAGCCGTCCGCGAACTCGACGAACGAGTGCACGATGCTCTGCGGATGAATCACGGCATCGATCTTAGAGTACGCGAGCCGATACAGCCATTTGGCCTCGATGATCTCGAATGCCTTGTTGACCAGGGTCGCCGAGTCGATCGTGATCTTGGGGCCCATGCGCCACGTGGGATGCGCCAGGGCATCTTCCGCGGTGACCTCGCTCAAGGTGCCCGGATCTCGGCCCCGGAACGGTCCACCGCTGGCCGTGAGCACCAGGCCAGCCACCGACTCGAGAGACTCGCCGATCAGACACTGCCAGATGGCCGAATGCTCACTGTCGATGGGGCGCAGCCGCTCAAGAGGGTCGCCGCCCAGCTCGTCGAGAAGCGCGGTGACCAGATGACCACCGGTGATGAGGGTCTCCTTGTTCGCCAGTGCCACGCGGCGCCCCGATCGAAGGGTCGCAAGGACCGCGGGCAGGGCCGCCATGCCGGTGGTGGCCACGACCACGAGCTCGACACCGTCGAGGGTGGCGAGCTCGGTGAGACCGTCAGCCGCCCAGCGGTCGGGCGCCAGCTGCCGCTGCCGGGTATCGGCGCACCACCAGCGTGCGGATGGCCAGGCGGACAGTTGCTCGGCGATCGCATCGCCCCCACGACCGCTTGCCAGCGCGAGAAGGCTGAAACGCTCCGGAAGCGCCGAGATGACCTCGAGTGCCTGCCGGCCGATCGACCCGGTCGAGCCGAGGACAGCGACGCCCGTCATACGACTCGGCCGGCGGCCAGCAGAGCGTAGCCGGCCAGGACCGGTGCGGCGAACAGGAACGAGTCGATCCGGTCCAGGATGCCTCCATGGCCGGGCACGATGAACCCGGACTCCTTGCGGTCGGCCGCCCGCTTCAGCATCGATTCGGCCATGTCGCCGGCCTGGGCCGCGAGTCCCACGACGGGGCCGATGATCAGCGGATGCCACGGCTCGAGGCCGACCAGGACAGCTCCGATCCCCGCGCCGAGGGTGGCCAGCACGAGGCCGCCGGCGAGGCCCTCGACGGTCTTGGATGGGCTGATGTGGTCGAGCAGCCGTCTCCGGCCGAGACGTCGTCCGATAAGGTACGCGCCGGTGTCATAACCCCAGACCACGAGCACCAGCAGCAGCGCCCATGCCGCTCCGGACCCGATGCCAAAAACCCCGACGGGTGTGCTCGACGATCCACCGGAAGGCGCGAGGTGCGCCACGAGCACGATGGTCGGGAGCAGCAGGCCGACGTACGCCACCCCGAACGAGGTCATCGCCCAGGTCATGAAGCCGGCCCGCGGGTCTGCCCGTGTGAATCCGACCACGGCAAAGAGCAGCACCGCGGCAATCAGCGTTGCCGTCACGAGGCCGGGCGGGTCGAGGGCGACCATCAGCGTGGCACCGACGCCACCGACGCCCACGCCATTCGTCGTGATCAAGCCCGCGGCGACCAGCGCCATGCCGCTGACGATCGTCAGCACCTGGGGTGGCTGGTGGCCCGCGGCGTCGAGCAGGCCGACGAGCTCGACAAGGGCGAGAAACGCGGCGACCCCGACCAGCACCGACAGCCATGGCTCACCCAGCAGCACGATGCCCAGGATGATCGGGGCGAGCACCATGGCGCTCATGACCCGAGTTCGCAGCATGTCAGCCTCCGAAACGCCGGTCGCGGCGCGCGTATTCAGCCAGGGCCGCATCGAAATCGTCCGCGGTGAAGTCGGGCCAGAACTTCGCGGAGAAGACGAGCTCGGCATAGGCTGCCTGCCAGAGCAGGAAGTTGCTGGTGCGCTGATCGCCACCCGTTCGAATGATCAGGTCCACGTCGGCCTGGCCAGACGTATAGAGGTGCCGTGCGAAATGCGCCTCGTCGAGATCGTGCGGATCAACGCGGGCAGCCAGCAGCGCTCGTGCCGCGTCGACGATCTCTGCGCGTCCGGAATAGTTGAAGCAGATGTTGAGCTCCATGCGCGCGCCACCCCCGGTCCGCTCCTCGGCGGATCGGATCGAACGCTGCACATCCGAGGGTGCTTCGTGCAGGCGACCGATGATTCGAACCCGGACGCCCTCCGTGATGAGCTCATCGGTGTATTGGCGGACGGCGCCATCGATGAGGCCGAAGAGGCCGGCCACCTCGTCTTCGGGCCGGTTCCAGTTCTCGGTGCTGAACGTGTAGACCGAGAGGGTCTCCACTCCACGGTCGCGCGCGCGCCGGAGGATCGGACGGATCGCTTCGATGCCCTGGATGTGGCCGGCGAGCACCGGCAGGTTGCGCTCGCGCGCCCAGCGACGATTTCCATCGGCAATGATTGCCACGTGCCGGGGTCGGACCTCGTCCGGCACCGGTCAGACCTCCAGGATTTCGGCTTCCTTGCGCTCCGCCCGCGCGTCGATCGCCTCCACCTTCCGATCCGTCAGCTTCTGCAATGCCTCGAGCTCGCGCCGCTCCTCGTCCTCCGAGAGGTCGCCGTCGCGTAGTGCCTTCTTCAAGAGATCCGCGGCATCGCGCCGATGATTGCGGACCTCCACGCGGGCCTCTTCGGTGCGACGTCGAACCTGCTTCACCATCTCCTTGCGCCGGTCTTCGGTGAGCGGCGGCACATGAAGGCGGACGACGGTGCCGTCCACATTCGGCATCAGGCCGATATCGCTCTTCGTGATGGCCTTCTCGATCGCCGACAGGACCGATCGGTCCCATGGCTGAATGACGATCAGGTGCGCATCAGGAGTGCTGATGCCGGCGACCTGGTTGAGCGGGGTCTGCGCGCCGTAGTAATCCACCGTGATGCGCTCGACGAGCGCGGTCGAGGCGCGGCCGGTTCGAATGCCCGCGAAGTCGCGTTCCATCGCATCGATGGCCCGCTGCATCCTTGGTTCGATCGCGATCAGCGCCTCGTGCGTCATCGTGTCACTCTCCTGAGATCAGGGTGCCGATTCGCTCGCCGGCGATCGCCCGCGTGATGTTGCCGGGAACCGTCATATCGAAGACAACGATCGGCATCTGGTTGTCCATCGCCAGGCTCACGGCGGTCGCATCGAGCGCCTGGAGCCGATTGCTCAGCAGATCGGTGTAGCCGATCTCGCTGTAGCGGCGAGCATCGGGATACTTCTCAGGGTCGGCATCGTACACCCCGTCGACCCTTGTGGCCTTGAGAATCACTTCGGCGTGAACCTCGACTGCGCGGAGCGTCGCTGCCGTATCGGTCGTGAAGTAGGGATTGCCGGTCCCAGCGACCATCACCACCACCCGCCCTTTCTCGAGGTGACGGACGGCCCGACGACGGATGTACGGCTCGCAGATCTCGTTCATCGCGATTGCGCTCATCACGCGTGTCGGACAGTCGGCCTGCTCGAGTGCGTCCTGGATGGCGAGCCCGTTCATCACCGTCGCCAGCATGCCCATGTAGTCCCCGGTCGAGCGGTCCATGCCGCGCGCGCTCGCGGCAAGCCCCCGAAAGATGTTGCCACCACCGACGACGATCGCGATCTCGGTTCCATCCTGCTTCCCCGCGGCGACCTGTCCGGCGATACCGCGCACGACCTCCGGGTCGATGCCGTATTCGTGCTCTCCCATCAGTGCCTCGCCGGAGAGCTTGAGGAGCACCCGGCGAGGTGATGGTGGTTCCGAGGCGGGGACCGGTTCCGTCACCGTCACGCGGCCTCGTCGGTCTCTGGCTGTGCGGACTCGCCGACTCCCATGCGGGCGAAGCGAGCAATCCTGATGTTCTCCCCGAGGAGGGCGATCTTCTCGGTGATGAGGTCCCCGATCTTACGATTGGTGTCGCGGAACGGCTGGTCGAGCAGGCAGACAGACTCGAACCACTTGTTCAGCTTGCCCTCGACGATCATCGGAACACGGTCCGCCGGACGCCCATCGCGCTCGGCATCTACGGCGAACAGCCGCTTCTGCTCCTCGATGAGCTCGGCGGGAACGTCGTCGCGGCTGACGTACTGCGGCGCCATCCCGGCAACCTGCATGGCGATCTCCCGGGCGAGCTGCTGGAAGTCATCTGTGCGCGCCACGAAATCGGTTTCGCAGTTCAGCTCCAGCAGGACGCCGAGCCGCGACCCGTGGTGAATATAGCTCGTCACGACGCCTTCGCGCGCCGCGCGTCCGGCCTTCTTGGCGGCCGTGGAGAGACCCTTCTCACGCAGGAAGAGCGCGGCCTTCTCGTAGTCGCCGTCCGACTGCTCGAGGGCGCGCTTACAGTCCATGATGCCGGCGCCGGTCTGCTCCCTGAGCTTCTTGACATCCTCGGGCTTGATCATTTGTGTGTTCGTCATATCAGTTTCACCTGCCCGCCTACGGGCGGGGCTCATGCTCCTTGGTCTGCTCGGCGATCTGGCGCTCGTGTTCACGATCGGGATTGTGCTCCGGCTCTCCCTCGTCGAGGTGGGCCGCGCGTCGAGCGCGCGCCTTGCGCTCCTCTTCTTCATCGTCCTCTGGCTCGGGCTCGAAGACGAGCGCCTCGCCGGTTGCCAGGGCCGCGGTGTAATCAGCCTCCGAGCCGAGCGCGGTGTCGTCGACGGGCGGCATCGCCTCCGCCTGCTCGAACTCCTCGTCCAGCTTCGCCTGGCGCTCCTGCTGCGCGACACTCGCCGCATCGGCGACGAGACCGCAGATCAGACGAACCGATCGAATCGCGTCATCATTGGCCGGGATGACCCAATCGATGAGATCAGGGTCGCAGTTCGTATCGGTCATCGCCACGATCGGGATCTCGAGTCGCCGCGCTTCGGCCACGGCGATCGCCTCGCGATGCGGGTCGACGATGAAGACCGCACCCGGCACACGTCGCATCTTGCGAATGCCGCCGAGGGCGTTGTCGAGCTTCTTGATCTCCTCGGAGAGCTTCGTGGCTTCCTTCTTCGTGAGGCGCTCGAATTCGCCCGCATCGCGACGAGCCTCGAGGGCCTCCATGCGCTGGATGCGGCGCTTGATCGTGGTGAAGTTGGTCAGCATCCCGCCGAGCCAGCGCGTGTTCACGTAATGCTGGCCTGAGCGCGTCGCTGCTTCGGAGAGCGCGTCCTGGGCCTGCTTCTTGGTCCCGACGAAGAGCACGCTCTCGCCGCGACGAACCGTCTCGCGCACAAACTCGAGGGCGGCCTCGAGAAGGGACACCGTCTGGGCCAGGTCGATGATGTGGATCCCGTTCCGCTCGGCGAAGATGTACTCGCGCATCTTCGGATTCCAGCGGCGCGTCTGATGCCCGAAATGGACGCCCGATTCGAGAAGCTGCTTCATGCTGGTGGCAGCCAAAGAGATACCTCCGGTTCGTTCCTCCGCTCGACATCGACTCTCACGATCCACCGCGCGGCGACGTGCGTCGCAACAGCGGCACCGAGGACCAGGCGAGATCAGCCGGGCGTGTGTGATGGTTCTCGCACGGATGCGCGAGGTGAGAATGATACCAGACTGCTGGTCATTCCCCTCGCCTCCGAGGCCGGCGCCACCACCGCACCTGACGGTACCGAAGTACTTCCCGCCCATCCGCAGGTACCTTGACCCACCCCGGATCGCTCCTAGCATCCGCCCCGCGTCGTGATGTGTCCGTGCCACGGACCGCACACCGCTGGCATCTACACCTGGAGGAACGATCCGTTGCAACGCCCCGGGCTGATCGCCCCATTCGCCGGCCTTCTCGTCACGATAGTCGCCGGACCGGTCCTCGCCACCGTCGCGCTGGCTGCCGACCCCAGCGTGCTCGTCCAATCGGGTGACACGCTCACCAGCATCTCGAAACGTCACAATGTCGACATCGCGGCCCTGGTCGAGCTGAACGCCCTGGCCAATCCCGACCGGATCTACGCCGGTCAGCGCATTCGTATCGCCGCCGCGCGCTCGCCGGTCGCTCCCGCGCCGGCGCCGAAGGCCACGGTGCGCACGCATGCGGTGACGTACGGGCAGAACCTGACGACCATCGCGCGTGCGTATGGCGTGAGCGTGCCGGCCATCGTGGAGGCGAACGGCATCCACAACGCGAGCCGCATATATGCGGGCCAGCGACTGACGATCCCCGGGTTGGCTGCTGCCGCTCCATCGGCCGCGGCTCCCGTCGCAAACCAGGAGCCGAAAGCGACGACGTCCCACGCCGTCGCTCGAGGAGAGAACCTGACCGTGATCGCGCGGGCCTATGGCGTGTCGGTTGCGGCGCTCGTGCTGGCCAACGGAATCACCGATCCGAGTCGCATCTATGCCGGCCAACATCTCACCGTTCCCGGAACATCCGCGACTCCCAAGGCATCGGCCTCTTCCGCTTCTCCTCGGATGAGCGTGCCCGCCTCGATGGCGGCGCTCATGGCCAGGCGAGACGCTGTCCGTCGGGTCATCATCGAAGAGGCGGGGCGTTACAAGGTGCCCGCCGCCCTTGCCCTCGCCGTAGCGTGGCAGGAATCGGGGTGGCAGCAGGGCGTTGTCAGCCACGCGGGCGCCGTCGGCGTTATGCAGCTGATGCCGGCGACCGCCGATTGGGTGGGTGAAGCCATGCTCGGCACGACCGTCCAGATCACGGACACGCGACAGAACATCAGGGCCGGGGTACGCCTCCTGGCGCACTACCTCGGTCACTACGACGGCGATCGCGCTCGCGTGCTCGCCGCCTATTACCAGGGCCAGTGGGCAACGGACCACCACGGCATCTACGCCGTGAGCAGGCCGTACATCGCATCGATCAAGGTGCTCGAGCGCATGTTCGGCCGCTGACGGAGCCCTACCAGGCGCCGATGTCCGGGACCCGTCGCAGACGCCAGCGTGTAACGCTCTCGGGTTCCGGCGCCGCAGTCACGAGATCCACCCGCAGGCCACGATGCTTTGCCCTGTTCCCCGCGCTGAACGCAGCGAGGGTACGGCCGATCCGTGCCCTGCGGCGCCGGTCAATCGTCTCGGCGCCCGTCCCGGTGCGAGCAGATCGTCGCGCGCGCACCTCGATCGCCACCAGGATCTTCGCCGGGTCGATGGCGATCAGGTCAACCTCTCCGCCGCCCGCCGAGCGATGACGCCTTGCGAGGATCTCCCAGCCCGCGGTCTCGAGCCAGGCCGCCACCGCCTGCTCAGCCGCAATGCCAAGATCGTGTCGAGCATCTCCCATCGGTCCGTACTCCTCGCGGGAGGCGAGTCGTCGAATGGATGCCTCAATCGAGGCCGAGTGCCTCCTCGTCGACGATCTCCCAGTCGAGGTCGAGCGGGAGCTGGGTGCCGGCGAGCAGCAGCCGAATCGGGGCGAACGATCGACGATGCCATTCGCATGGTCCCTCGCTGATGAGCGCGTCGACGTGGCGGCGCGTGCCGTAGCCCTTGTGCCGCGCGAAGCCGTACGCCGGATAGCGCCGGTCGATCTCGTCGCAGATGCGGTCGCGGGTCACTTTGGCGACGATGCTGGCGGCGGCGATCGATGCGCTGATGGCATCCCCATCGATGATCGGTCGCTGCGGAAGGTCAACGTCACGCAGGCTGAGCGCATCGATGAGCAGGTGATCGGGCGGCTCGGCCAGCCGTCCAAGGGCCTCGCGCATGGCGACCTTGGTCGCCTGCAGGATGTTGATGCGGTCGATCACCTCGACTTCGACACAGCCGACCCCCACACCCTCGGCGCGGTCGAGGATCAGCGCGTAGAGCGCCTCCCGGCGCGCCCGCGGCACGACCTTGGAGTCCCTGATGCCCTTGATCCGATGCCGCTCGGGCAGGACGACGGCGGCCGCCACGACCGGACCGGCAAGGCAGCCCCTGCCCACCTCGTCGAGGCCGGCGATCCGCTCAAAGCCGGCGAGGTGGAGCTCGCGCTCGTGGCGCATGTGCGCGTCACGGACCTTCGTCCGGCGATGCGTGCGCCGCCGCGTGGCCGGTCCTGGTGGGAGCCGGGTCACCGGGTCAGTTGGTGCGGCGCTCGCGAAGCGTGGCCGACTTGCCGACCCGGTCGCGGAGGAAGTAGAGCTGAGCGCGTCGAGCAACGCCGTGACGGACCACCTCGATCTTGTCGATGCGCGGTGCATGCACCATGAAGGTGCGCTCCACGCCGACGCCGCTTGCGATGCGCCGAACGGTGATCGCCTTGTTCAGGCCGCCACCACGCATCCGCATCACGGTGCCCTCGAAGACCTGGATCCGTTCGCGGGTGCCCTCGACCACCTTCACCGCGACGCGGACGGTATCGCCGGGGGCGATCTCCGGTACGTCAGTTCGGAGCTGCTCGCGCTCGAGCTCCTTGATGGCGTTCATCCTGGGGGCGACCTCATTATCGCGGGCTTACCCGCGGCTTATCGAATGGTGACACAGAAGAACGCGACCGCGCAGGCGGCCGCGACGCCGGCGAGTATACCAGTGGCGACGGAACAGCGGCAACAACGGCGCCGTCGCGAACCTTTGTTGTCATATGCGAATGAGGAGGGCGTATGGCAGCGCCGCGCGCCGCTCCTGGTCAATTGCTCGGGTGGTTCGCAGTAGCGGTCAGCGACCCCAGTGATCAGCCCTCACGCACGCTTCTCTGGAGCTAACGACGGCATCTCTGTCTGCCAATGCGCGCGGCGGGGAGCGGTTGTCGACGGAGACCCCTCTTTGGTGATATCCACGCCGGCGTCCAGATCTCCTCCTTCGGAGGTGAGGCAGCTGCTCAGCACGAGGACCGCAATCACCGCCTGATAGGCGCGTGTCATCTCCGGATCTCGTCAGTGGGATCAGCCCGGAGTTCCTCCAGGATGGAGCGGTCATCGTCGCCCAGGTCGGCGGCGTCGAGCAGGTCGGGGCGGCGCTCGAGTGTCCGTCGCAGCGTTTCGCGCCGCCGCCAGCGGTCAACGTCGCCGTGGTTTCCAGAAAGAAGCACGGGCGGCACCGACAGGTCCCGGAACGATACCGGCCGGGTGTACTGGGGATG
The DNA here is from genome assembly GCA_013694645.1 of Chloroflexota bacterium. GTDB lineage: Bacteria > Chloroflexota > Limnocylindria > QHBO01 > QHBO01 > JACDBZ01. The sequence goes on along the minus strand of JACDBZ010000187.1, from coordinate 5,681 downwards.
CTCGAGCAGGCCCGACGCGAACGAGTCGCCTTCGTGTGATGACTCCTGGATCACGCCCGGCACCAACCGCACGACGGCGTCGATCAGGATCAGGGCAGGCAGCTCACCGCCGGTGACGACGTAGTCACCGATGCTGACCTCGCGATCGACCAGCGTCCGCACGCGCTCATCGATGCCCTCGTAGCGTCCGCAGATGAGCGCCAGGTGCGCAACCGCGGACAGCTCGCGGGCGAGCGAATCGGTCAGGCGTTCCCCGGCGGGATCCATGAGGACGACCTGCGCACCCTCGGCGCGCAACGGCTCGACGGCCGCAAAGAGCGGCTCGGGCCGCATGACCATGCCGGCTCCCCCGCCGTAGGGATAGTCGTCGACAGAGCGATGCCGCCCGCGACCGTGCTCTCGCAGATCGTGCACGCGGAACTCAACGAGACCAGAATCGGCTGCTCGGCCGATGATGGACGTGGATAGCGGCCCGCCGACGAGCTCGGGGAAGAGCGTGACCACATCGATCCGCATCGGCCTACCGGACCTCTTCGGCGTCATCCGGCGCGACGACCATCAGGCCGGAGGCGAGGTCGATGCGCAGCACGACCGATCGCAGCGCCGGCACCAGCCGCTCGCCGCGCTCGCCGACGATTCGATACACCTCGTTGTCTCCGGCGCGGAATATCTCGACCAGCTCTCCCACCAGAGAGCCATCGGGCTCCTCGACGCGCAGGCCAATGAGGTCGCCCCAGTAGTAGGTCGCCTCGGGCAGGTCGACCGCGGGTGCCTCGAGGTACCGGTCGAGAAGCGCCTCCGCGGCCTCCCGTGTCGCAACCCCATCGAGGTGAAGCACCGTGGTGCGGCCGCCGGACTCGACCCGAAGGATCCTGATCGGCTGCGGGTCTCCCTCGAACCATACGTCGGCGCCCGGCGCGAGTCGCTCCGGCCAGTCTGTGACGAGTTCCACGCGGACGGCCCCCGCGAGCCCCTTTGCACCCAGAATCCTGGCGACCGCCAGGCGGCGATCAGTCGGCGTCGGAAACGATCTCCAGCTCAACGTGTCGGCCGTCCTTGGTGGCCATCACCTTGAGCAGGCTTCGGATGGCGTTTGCGATGCGGCCATCCCGGCCGATCACGCGACCCATGTCCTCCTGGTCGACGCCGAGCGTGAGGACCGTCTCGTCCGCATCCTCGTCGACCTCCACCCAGACCGCGTCGGGCTTGTCAACCAGACCGCGGGCCACGTACTCCAGAAAGGCCTTCACGCGTCGGCCCTCTCAAGCTCGGTGCTCTCCGTCGTTGCCGGCGCCTCTCCACCGTCGGACGAAGCCGCAGGATCAGATTCAGCCGGCTTCTTGTCGGTCTTGGCCCTAGCAGGGGCCTTCGGTTTGGCCGCGCGCGTCGTCCGCTTCGGCTTCTCGACCTCGGCCGGCTGCTGGGCAGCCTTCTCTGCCTGGCGCATGAGCTTGGCTACCGTCTCCGACGGCTGCGCTCCCTTGCCGATCCAGGCGTTGATCCGTTCGGTGTCGAGGTTGACGGTCGCAGGCTCGGTCAGCGGATCGTAGAACCCGAGAATCTCGAGCGCGCGGCCGTCACGCGAGCGCCGCTTGTCGATGGCGACGACCCGATACGCCGGGCGCTTGGTGGCGCCGACGCGGGTCAATCGAATGCGAACTGCCAAGTGGATACCTCTGTGTGGGTTGGTGGCTGATTCATTCGGCGCTACGGTTCATCGACCGTCAGCACCGCGTGGAACTCGACGAGATCGTCCCGGGAGGGAGCGGTGAAGCCAAAGCTCCCGATCTGGCCAAGGATATCGCGTGCGTCATCCGGCAGGTCGAGGGTCGGGCCCATGAGATCGACGACCGCGCCGACGTCGACGAACGCCTCGTTCCCTGCGCGCACGCCTGCGACCTCGAAGGTCTGCGTATATCGGTCGCTGCCGGAGATGGTGTCACCATCGGCGTGCGCCTGCAACGCGGATGCCACGTGTTCCGCGCCGAGGGCAATGATGATGATCCCATCGCGTACGGCGTAGGCGATCTCGACCACCGAGGGGACGGTGACGATCGTGATCTCCGCGCCGGACGCATCCTCGGTACGCCGGCTCGCGCCGGTCGCGACCAGGCGGTCCACGACACGGGCGAGCGCCGCGGCGGCCGCCTCAGGATCCTCTGGCCGAAGCAGGACCTGTCCGATGGGCAGGCCGTTCTCGAGACCTCCAAGCGCGACACCGACCTCGCGGTCGAGCAGCGGCAGCAGGTCCGCATCGATGTCGATCCCGAACCCGAACGCGGCCAATGCGCGAACCGTGTCCAGCGTACCGGTGATCTCTTCGCCCTCGGGCGTCGACGCGGCAGCCGCCTCGGCATCCTCGAGGGTCTGGCGCAGACCGAACACGACCAGTTCCGCGATCGTATCCTCCGGCATCCAATCGACGAGGCTCGAGGGCTCGCCGCCCAGTCCGAAGCCCGCGGGGGATGATGACGCCGCTCCGTCGACGTCGAACGGAGCGCTTCCGCTGAGACGGAGCCCATCGCGCTCGGCAATCAGGGCAGCTCCTGCCGTGCTGAGTGCCGCGAGCTGCTCGGCAGTATCGGTCGCCGCAGCCAATGCGGCGAGGTCGACGAAGGCGCTGGCCAGGTGATCGGCCGGCAGACCGCTCATGGTGGATTGGAAGTCATCGCGGCCCGCGAGCGCCTCGGCGCCATCCCGCACGTCGACCACTGCCTCGATTCGATCGGGCGACTCACCGAAGACGACCATCTCGCCGATGAACGCGTAGGCACCGCCCTCGGCAACATGGACCTCGACGCCCTCGTAGGTCTGCGTGACGAGGTTGGTTCCCCCCTCGGCGGCGAGCTCGACGAACGCAGCCTCCGCAGCGGCCCTGTCCTTGACCTCGGCGATGAGGACGACCGTTGGCTCGGCAGGTTCGCCGGTGGGCGGCCAGCCGGCGATCGCGATCTGATTTCCGAGCCATGGCTTGATCTGCTCCCGGTAGTCAAGCCCCAGTCCGGTCGTTGCCAGCAGATTGTCGACAACCTGGTCGGCCTTCTCGTCGAGCGAGGCCTCATCGGCGAAGCCCGGTAGGCGACCGATCAGCCCGCCGAGGTTCATCTGCTGCCCGGTCGACGGCTGGAGGTAGACGTTCAGGTAGAAGGCCGTGTCCGCCGGCACCAGGCCGGACGCGCGATCGGTCGAGGCGGAGAAGAGCAGGAGATACCCGGCCAGGAAGGCGGCTCCCGTGAGGCTGATGAGGGTGACGAGGGCCACGACCAGGCGATGCATCCGTCAGCGCCCGAGGAGGGCGCCAAGGCCGCCGCCCATGCGGGGCATCTTGCCGCCGCTGATCATCTTCATCATCCGTTGCATCTCGACGAACTGCTTGAGCAGCCGATTGACCTCGGCCGTGGACGAGCCACTGCCGAGCGCGATCCTTCGGCGTCGGCTCGCCTTGATGATCTCGGGACGGCGTCGCTCGTCCGGCGTCATCGAATCGATGATCGCCTCGATCCGCTTCATCTGGCCCGAATCGACCGCCTCCTGCGCGGCACCGGCCATCTGGCCTGCACCCGGGATCATGCCCAGGAGCTGGCCGATAGGCCCCATCTTCTTGATCTGGTTGAGCTGGCTGCGGAAGTCGTCGAGAGTGAAGCGGTTCTCCATCATCCGCTGAGCTACCTGCTCGGCCTCGGCCTGGTCCACGTTCTCCTGGACCCGCTCGACGAAGCTCAGGATGTCGCCCATGCCGAGGATGCGCTGCGCCAGTCGGTCGGGGTGGAATGCCTCGAGCCCGTCGGTCCGCTCGCCCGTCCCGAGGAACGCGATCGGCAGACCCGTAGCCGCCCTGATGCTGAGCGCGGCGCCACCGCGCGCGTCGCCATCCATCTTGGTCAGGACGAGGCCCGTGACCGGAAGCCTGGCGTGAAACGCGTCCGCCACGCGCACCGCTTCCTGGCCCGTCATGGCGTCCACCACCAGAAGCGTCTCGGCGGGCGTGACGATGCCCACGATACGGACGAGCTCGTCCATCATCGCCTCGTCGACGTGCAGCCGGCCGGCGGTATCGAGAATCATGACGTCGACACCGCGCTGGCGAGCCTCCTCGAGGCCCGAGCGGGCCACCTCAAGCGCCGGAGTGCCGACCGGGCGGGTATGGACCTCGACCCCTATCTGGTCGCCGAGCTGGACGAGCTGATCGACCGCTGCAGGCCGATACACGTCTGCGGCCACGAGAAGCGGCTTCTTGCCATCCCGGCGCAGGCGCACCGCCAGCTTGGCCGCGGACGTCGTCTTTCCGGAACCCTGGAGACCCACCATCATCAGCACCGACGGCTTCGCATCCAGGCTCAGGTGATGGCGCGCTCCGCCGAGGACCGCGACGAGCTCCTCGTGCACGATCTTGACGATCTGCTGGCCAGGATTGAGGCCGGTCAGCAGGTCTGACCCAACGGCACGCTCGCGAACTCGAGTCACGAAGTCCTTGACGACGCGGAAGTTGACGTCGGCCTCGAGGAGGGCAAGTCGGATTTCACGCAGGGCAACGTCGAGGTCCGCCTCGGTGATCCTGGCCTTGCCACGAAGACGTTCGCTGATGCCCTGCAGGCGTGCTGAGAGAGACTCGAACATGAATGGTCCGCTACGGGGTCGATGCCGGCAGGAAGAGGCTCGGCAAACGGCTGCCCATTCTACGGGCCGCCGACAGCGGCGGCAACGGAGCTATTCGGCGGAGAGCCATTCGACGAACGCCTCGGGGTCGAATGGAGCGAGCGCATCGATCTCCTCGCCGACCCCGGCGAACAGGATCGGGACCCCGAGCCGCTCCGCCACGGCCAGCGCGACACCGCCCTTTGCCGTGCCATCCAGCTTGGTCAGAATGATGCCGGTCACGCCGACCTCGCGGCTGAAGGCCTCCGCCTGCATCAGTCCGTTCTGCCCGGTCGTTGCATCCAGGACGAGCAGCACGTGCCTCGGCTGCCCCGGCAGCCGGCGCTCGATGACGCGACGAATCTTCGCCAGCTCGTCCATCAGCTGCTGTTTGTTCTGGAGGCGGCCGGCCGTGTCGACCAGCACGACGTCGAGGTTCCGCGCCTGCGCGGTGACGACGGCATCGAACGCCACGGCACCGGGGTCGGCGCCGGCGCGCTGCGCGATGACCGGCACGCCCAGCTGTTCGCCCCAGATGCGCAGCTGCTCCACAGCGGCCGCTCGGAACGTATCTGCCGCGGCGAGGGCAAGCGTGTGACCCTCGGCGGTAAAGCGATAGGCGAGCTTGGCAAGCGACGTCGTCTTGCCCGTCCCGTTGACGCCCACGAACAGGATCACCGAAGGCGCATCCCCGAGCTCGAACCGCCCGGATCCGACGCGCACGAGCCGGTCGCGGATCTCGGTCGCCAATGCGCGGCGTGCATCCTCGCCGCTGCGTCCGCCATCCGCGCGGAACCGCGCGCGTGCCGCGTCGACAAGCTCCAGGGTGGTCGTTGCCCCGACGTCGGCGCCGATCAACGCCTCCTCGACGTCGTCCCACGTCGCCGCGGTCGCGGGCGAGCCAGCGCCCATGATCGAACGCAGGCGGGCACCGAGGCCGGAGGGACGCGCGCGGAGCCCCATGCCGCTGCGCTCGCGCCGTGGGCGAGCGACCGCGGTCGGCTCCACCGTGACTGCGGTCGGCTCCACGTCGATTTCGTCCGGGT
>JACDBZ010000183.1 GCA_013694645.1 Chloroflexota bacterium | reverse complement strand
CGGTGGTGATGCGTCACGAGCGCGAGATGCCGCTCGAGGCCGCGCCACGCGGTGGCGATTGGTTCCGGGATCCCGCTGGCGGTGACGATGACCTCCGCCCACGGGCCGATCTCGCCGTGCGCCAGCTCCCGGATGCGCACGCCGTCGGGCGCGGGTGCGATGTCATCGGCGCCGATTGCATATCGGGCCAGCGTCGAATCGCTGATCGCGTCTGGCCAGGGCGGAGCATCGGCGAGGACCCAGCCAGTGACTCCGGCGGTGGCGAAATGGGCGATGGCGCGGTCGAGCAGATTCGGCAGGTGCGCGAATCCGAGCGCCGAGTTGAAGACCGGCCCCGGCAGCGCCGATGAGGCAGAGACGGCGATCTCGCCGTCGTCCATGGTGTTGATCGCATATCCCGCCTCCTTTGCCGTTTCCCAGAACGCGACGGCGCTCTCGCGTTCGGCTGCATCCAGGCGATCGGCGATCAGGAACTGCTCGGCATCGTCGCTCGTCGGTGGTGTGAGCCGGATACGATCGCCGGCCCGCACCGTTCCCTCGCGAACGACGCGCGCGTACACGCGGCTGTCGGTCGGATGCGCCCGGATCGAGAGTCGACCGAACCGCCGATCGGTGAACGAATGGCGAATGGTGCGACATGGGTTCGTCGGCTTCGAGATCTCGACGATCACCTCGTCACCGATCGCCAGCCGCGTTCCGATGGCCAATGTCGACACATCGAAACCCTCGATGGTCAGATTCTCGCCGGTCGTTCCGGGCGCGATCGGGTGCCCCTCGGCCGCGACCCGCCGGATCGCCTCGATTCCCAGGATCGAGACCGCCCGATGCGGCCCGCCGTGAACCGTGTCGGCACGCTGCCGATCACCTTCCACCCCGTCACGGTTGATGCGCGCCGCCGGAATAGGCACCTTGGGAACGCCGCCGTCCGAGACATTGACCTGGAGCAGCCGACCATCCTTCACGCGCGGAATGGTAGCTGCGCAGGCGAACGACGCCTCGTTCCCCCAGATTCGTATACCAGCGACACATGGCGCGCGAAACATGGCATGCATCTCCAGGACGCAGGCAAGGCGTGAATATGGGGCCGATTCCGCCTCTCGGGACTTCCGGGTGCAGTCCCGATGTGAATGTGGGTATCTGACGCCTGCCAACTCGTTCTGCGTCGCGCCCGTATGAATATGGTGATCAGTCGGGGGCAGCCGTGCCTCCGACGCCAGGAAACGGTCGCCGCGATCCGCGGCTATCATGGCGGCGCCCGCTTGCCAAGGCCCCACCGAGCGGCGAGAGGAACCCGATTTGACCCGATTCGCCAAGCTGGCGGTCGCCGCTGCCGTGGCGACCTTCGCCCTGATTGCCATTGGCGGTCTCGTGCGTGCCACCGATTCGGGGCTTGGCTGCCCGGATTGGCCGCTCTGCTTCGGCGACTGGCTGCCGCCGGCCGACCTGCACGCCTGGATCGAGCATTCGCATCGGCTCACCGCGGCTGTCTTCGTCGGTCCGCTGGTCGGTGCGTTGGGTCTCATCACCGTTTTCACGCGCCGTCGCCGCGATCCGCCGCTGCTCGCCGCGGCTGTCGTTGCAGGCGTCCTGGTCATCGTGCAGTCGCTGCTCGGCGCCGCGGTCGTCCTGCAGGGGTTGGCCGCCGAGCTCGTCACCGCTCACCTGGCCATGGCACTCACCGTGTTCGCGGCCGTGATCTTCATCGCCGAGCGAGCCACTCATGGACCGATGCCGGCCGCGCACGCGCGAGCGGGGATGACCCGCCTGCTCGGCGTTACGGCGCTCGCCATCGTTGCGCAGATGCTGCTCGGTTCGTGGGTCACCGGCCAGCACGCCGGGCTGGCATACGCCGACTTCCCGCTGATGAACGGCTCGATGCTACCAGCGGTCATCGGCGATCAGCAGGCGGTCCACCTGGCGCATCGCCTGATGAGCCTCGTGGTCGCCGGGCTGGTGGTCTGGGGCGCGCTATCCGTGCGTCGCTCCACGGATGTTCGACTGCCACGCACCCTCGCGCTGTGGATGGTCGTCCTGGTCGTGGTGCAGATCGCCCTGGGCGGCCTCAACGTCGTTTCGCGCCTCTCCGCGCTGTTCGTGGTGCCGCACCTTGCCGTCGGTGCCGCCCTGTGGGGCGCATCGGTCTGGCTCTGGCTGAGCAGCAGGCGGCTGCGGCCGTCAGAAATCGCGCGCCGGGTGCCCCGCCACGTGCCAGGGCGGTCGGATACCGTGCGCGCCTACGTGGCCCTGACGAAGCCGCGGATCATCGAGCTGCTGTTGGTCACCACGGTACCGACCATGGTCCTGGCGGAACGCGGCATCCCGTCCATCTGGCTCATGGCGTCGGTGGTCATCGGCGGCACGCTGGCTGCTGGTGGCGCGAACGCCATCAACATGTACGTCGACCGCGACATCGACGATCTCATGCGGCGCACCCGCCACCGGCCTCTGCCTCGCCATGCGGTGCATCCGCGGGGAGCGCTCCGGTTCGGCATCGGTCTGAGCGTGGTCGCCTTTGCGTTCCTGGCGATCACCGTCAACGTGCTGAGCGCCCTGCTGGCCATGAGCGCCACCGCGTTCTACATCTTCGTCTATACGATGTGGCTGAAGCGCACGACGCCGCAGAACATCGTCATCGGCGGCGCCGCTGGCTGCGTTCCGGTGCTCGTCGCGTGGGCGGCCGTCACGGGCGAGGTCGGTCTGCCGGCTCTCGTGCTGTTCGCGGTGGTCTTCTACTGGACCCCGCCCCATTTCTGGGCGCTCGCATTGCGTTACCGCGGCGACTACGCGGCCGCCAATGTGCCGATGCTCCCCGTCGTGCGCGGCGAGGTGGAGACGGCGCGCCAGATCGTGCTCTACACGATCGCGCTGATCGCGGTCAGCCTCCTGCTCCTGCCGGCCGCCGGGATGGGATGGGTGTACCTGGTTGCGGCCGTCGTCCTGGGCGCGCTCTTCCTCGCCCAGGCGCTTCGCCTCCGCGCCGATGCTGCCGATGGGCGAGCCGCCATCATCCTGTTCCGTTACTCGATCACGTACCTGACTCTGCTCTTCGCGGCCGTCGCCGTCGATGCGCTCCTCCACATGCCGCTCGCCTGACGTCGTTTGGCGCTCCCTGTCGACTCCTCGATCAGTCGAGGAAGCGAGCGGACTCACTCTCGTGATGCACGTTCCGCCGCCAGTCGCCGATCAAGCCGCACTGTCCGCCGATCTTCGTGGCGAACCCACAGCACGACGACCACGGCCATTCCCGCCAGGAAGGCGAGGTCGCCCACGACCCACATGATCACGCCGCCCAGCGCCTGGTCATCCAGCGGACGCATGCCCCAGCTTCGGCCGTTGGTCAGGTAGTGCTCGTAGAGCACGCTCGGGGCGGACATCAGGGCCACTCCGAGGAACGAGTTCTGGGGCATCGCCAGGAACAGGTAGAGAAGGCGGACCGGATGTTGCAGCCTCCAGGGCGAGGGATCGGCCCCGATGACCGGCCACCAGAACAGGAGCGCGGCCACCAGGAAGGTGGCGTGCTGGAGGTAATGGAGCGCCTGGCTCTCCAGCGCCTCGTTGTAGAGCACGCTGAAGTGCCATCCCCAATTGACCGCCGCGAACAGGATCCAGGCGACGACCGGGAACGAGACGACGTGGACGATGCGGCTCTGGAGCACGCTCAGCAGGCGCTTCCGAATTGCGGGCCGTGCGACCCGCAGCGACAGGGTGATCGGTGCGCCCGCCAGGAGGAGCGGAGCCGCAACCAGCTCCAGCAGCATGTGCTGGACCATGTGCACGCTGAACAGCGTTCCCTCGTAGGCCTCGATCGGCGAGAGGAGCGCAATTCCGATCGCCGCCAGGCCGCCAAGGAAGAGCCACGATCGGTGGCCGGGCTGCTGATTCCCGGGGTGTTCCCTGTTGACGCGACGCACCGCCCACAGGTATGCGGCCGCCGTCGCGATGATGGCGACGACGGCGAAGGGGTCGAAGCTCCACTCGAGAAGCACGCCGGGCAGGGCGGGGGGCGCAGCTTCGGTGACGTGTGCCAGCGCCGACGACGGCAGCACGAGCAATCCAAGAGCAGGGAAGAGCAGGACGACACGGCGCATCCGCCACATTCTGGCGCGAAACCGATGGAACCGCGCCGTGACCCCGGGCGTTATTGCGGCCATGAAACGCATGCTGCCGAGCTTATTCGGCGTGTCTCTCATTCTCGCCGCCTGTGCGGCACCGGCAGGTTCATCCGGGTCGCCCGTCGAGTCGCCCGGCGGCTCGAGCCCACCGCGGAGCGATGGTGGGAGCAGCCCGGAGCCGGGCGACATCGATCATCCGACCGGCGACGAGGCAATCCTCGTGGTGGATCACACCGGCGGCATGGTCCCTGTCCAGTTCATGGTCACCAATCTCCCGTCGTTCGTCATGTTCGGCGACGGCCGCGTCATCATGCAGGGCGCGCAGACGGCCGAGTTCCCCGGGCCTGCCTATCCGGCGCTCATCGAGCGCACGTTGACGGAGGCAGGCATCCAGGCCGTGCTGAGCGGCATCGAGGACACGAACCTGTTCACGTCGGACCTCGAGCTGCGCGGCGCGCAGAGCGTCGTCGCTGACGCGAGCGATACGCGCTTCACGCTCAACGCCGGCGGCCCGGATGTGATCGTCAGCGTCTACGGGCTTGGCACGCTGCTGCCGGACATGGACCCCCCGCCCGGGATGAGCTCGGCGGAGATCGATGCGCACCGCATCCTGGGCCAGTTGAACAACGGCCTCATGACCCTGGACAGTTGGCTCCCGGCCGACGCCTGGGAGACCGAAGGGTGGCAGCGATACGAGGCCGAGGCGTTCCGGCTCTATGTCCGCGACGTGACGGGTGAACCGGTGGAGGGCGGCGACCTGCCCGAACAGATTCGCGATTGGCCCACCGATGACGACCCCGCCGCATTCGGCGAGGTGGAGTCCGCCTTCGGCGACGGCACGCGATGCGGCGTGGTCGATGGCGAGCTGGGCGCCGCCTGGCTCGAAGAGGTCACTGCGGCAAACCAGCTGACGCTGTGGACGGATGACGGTGATCGCCGGTTCAGCATCAGGGCGCGGCCGTTGCTGCCGCACGAAGACCCTGCATGCCCGGAGCTCATCGGCGCCGCCTGAGCGTCCGGTTCCTGCGGGGGCAAGAAAGGCCGTCGATGTGGGTGGCGCCGCGCCGATGGCCTTCGCTACAATGTGTCCGTGCCGCCGTCAGCCCGACTGAGCGTGCGTGCCTGATCCCAGCGCGCTCACGACGTGTCGGTCGAACCAGGAGCCTCGAGACCATCTGATGCAACCAACGGTGGCCAGTTCTCGGCTGCGGAAGATCCTGCGCGCCGGCGCACCCATGTTCCTCATCGGCCTGCTCGCCGGCTGTCTCCTTCCGCCTGAGCCGAAGACGGAGGTCGGGAAGGACGTATTCAACCTGTACATCATCGTCCTCTTCCTCGCGGGGATCGTGTTCGTGGCCGTCGAGGGCTTCATCGTCTATGCGATCGTTCGCTATCGGCGCAAGCCCGGCGACGACACGCTCCCCGAGCAGCATCACGGGAATACGAAGGTCGAGATCATCTGGACGTTGATCCCTACCGTCATCGTCTTCATCCTGTTCGGGTTCAGCATGGCGACCCTGAGCGAGATCGAGGCGCGCTCCGAGAATCCAGGCGTTGTCGTCCAGGTCGACGGCTTCCAGTGGGACTGGACCTTCCGATATGAGGACGGCCCCGTCTTCAACTCGGAGGGAGGTGAGCCCCCGGTGCTCAGGGTGCCGGTGGGGGAGCCGGTTCGGCTGGTGCTCAACTCGCTCGACGTGAACCACTCGTTCTACGTGCCGCAGTTCCTCATCAAGCGCGACCTCATCGATCTCGGCGAGAACGGTCGAGACAACGAGCTCGAGTTCACGATCACCGAGGCGGGCACCTACGCCGGTCAATGCGCGGAGTTCTGCGGAACGGCACACGCCGACATGAAGTTCGTAGTCGAGGCCATGGAGCGCGAGGCCTTTGACGAATACATGGCGGCCCTGGCCAGTGGTGAGACACCCCCGCCGACGGGGGGCGGCGAGTGCTCGACCACCATCGAGATCAAGGCGAATAACACCCAGTTCGACATCGGTGAGTTCGAGGTGCCGGCCGACACCGACTTCTGCATCGCGTTCGAGAACCAGGAGGCCGTTCCGCACAACGTCGCCATCTACGACGGCGGCGAGGCCACATTCACCGGCGACTTCGTGAACGAGCCGGGCAGCATCACCTACAACGTCCCGGCGCTTCCCGCCGGCGAGTTCCGATTCATCTGCGACGCTCACCCACAGGCGATGGTGGGCGACGTGACGGTCACCGAGTAGCGGAGCCCAGCGAAGATGGCAACAACCACGCTCGAACCGCGTGCCGGCACCTACCAGCGCTCGTGGGTGCTCGACTGGCTGACGACGGTCGATCACAAGAAGATCGGGATCCTGTACATCGTCAACAGCTTTCTGTTCTTCTTCGCCGCGGGCATCCTGGCGCTGCTGATCCGCAGCGAGCTGGCCATTCCGGGGATCCAGTTCCTCGACCAGAACACCTACAACCAGGCCTTCACGATGCACGGGACGATCATGCTCTTCCTGTTCATCATTCCGGCCCTGTCGGGCTTCGGCAACTACATCGTTCCGCTCCAGCTCGGCGCCCCGGACATGGCCTTCCCACGCATCAACGCCCTGAGCTTCTGGCTGCTGCCGCTCGGCGGGCTCCTCATCTTCAGCGGCTACCTGTTCGGTGGCGCCGCCGCCGAGGGCTGGACCGGCTACGCGCCGCTCACGAACCGCTCCGAGGGCGTCGGCACCGACCTGTGGATCATCGGCCTCGCCCTGGTCGGCACCGCCTCGATCCTGGGTGCCGTCAACTTCATCGCCACCATCTTCAAGATGCGTGCGCCGGGGATGACCCTCTTCCGAATGCCGATCTTCGTGTGGACGATGCTCGTGACGGCGGTCCTCATCCTCCTGGCGACGCCGGTGCTGGCCGCCGGCCTGATTGCGCTCTTCATCGACCGCAACTACGGCGGGTCATTCTTCGACCCCTCCGTCGGCGGCAACCCGGTGCTCTGGCAGCATATCTTCTGGTTCTTCGGGCACCCCGAGGTGTATATCGTCATCCTGCCGGCAATGGGCGTGGTGAGCGAGATCCTGCCCGTCTTCAGCCGCAAGCCGCTGTTCGGGTACCGCGCCTTCGTGTTCGCCACCATCGCCATCGGCCTGCTCAGCTTCAGTGTCTGGGCGCACCACATGTTCACCACCGGCAGCGTGCTGCTGCCCTTCTTCAGCTTCATGACGGCGCTGATCGCGATCCCGACCGGGATCAAGATGTTCAACTGGCTCGCCACCCTGTGGCGCGGCAAGCTCATCCTCGCGACGCCGATGCTGTTCGCGCTCGGCTTCCTGTCGATGTTCCTCATCGGCGGCATCAGCGGAGTCATGCTCGCCTCGCCGCCGATCGACTTCCACGTGCAGGACACCTATTTCGTGGTGGCGCACCTGCACTACGTGTTCTTCGGCGGATCGGTCTTCGGCGTCTTCGCGGCCATGTACTACTGGTTCCCGAAGATGACCGGGCGCAAGCTCAATGAGCCGCTGGGCAAGATCCATTTCTGGATGCACTTCATCGGCTTCAACCTGGCCTTCTTCCCGATGCACCAGCTGGGCCTCGACGGGATGCCGCGCCGCATCAGCGACTACAGCCCGGACGCTGGCTGGACGCTGCTCAACATGGTATCGACGGTCGGCGCCTTCATGATCGCGGCCAGCATCATCCCGTTCCTGATCAACGTCATCGCCACGTTCATCAACGGGGAGCCGGCCGGCGACAACCCGTGGGAGGGCAACACGCTCGAGTGGGCGACCACATCGCCCCCGCCCCCGTACAACTTCGACCGATTGCCGCCGATCCACTCGGAGCGTCCGCTCTTCTTCCTGACCCACGGGCACGGCCATGCCGCCGTGCGTCCCGAGGATCTCGAGGAGACCGCCGAGGATGACGTGGAGCGACGGGACGGCGCGGTATGACCGGTCGCACGATGCAGGCGCACCCCGCCGGGGAGCACGAGGCAGCCGTGGCGATTCAGCACGGAGGATCGGGCATGCCGACCGCGCTGCTCGGCATGTTGCTCTTCATCGCCAGCGAGGTGATGTTCTTTAGCGGGCTGTTCGCCACCTATTTCAACGCGCGAGCCACGACCCCCGGCGCTTGGGGCCCACCGGAAGGCGCGCATGAGCTGGAGCTGGTGCTGGCGGGGACGCTGACCGCAATCCTCCTCGCCTCCAGCTTCACGATGCAGTTCGGCGTGTGGGCCGTTCGTCGCGGCGACACCGGCAAGCTGAAGATGTGGACCGGCATCACGCTGGCCCTGGGCGTGCTCTTCCTGCTGGGCCAGATCTACGACTACAGCCAGCTCGGTTTTGGGATCGCGGATGGCGTGTTCGGGACGACCTTCTACACGCTGACCGGCTTCCACGGCGCGCACGTCTTCGGCGGGACGGTGGGCCTGACGATCATCCTGGCGCGGGCCATGCGCGGGCAGTTCAGCGCCCGAAACCACGTCGCCGTCGAGGCTGTCAGCATGTACTGGCACTTCGTCGACGTGGTGTGGATCGCCGTGTTCTCGACGATCTACCTGCTGCGCTGAGGACTGAGGGACCATGCCCGATACCGCCGTCGGTTTCGTACTTCTCGGAATCGGCATCCTCGTCGTCCTGGGAGTCGTCTTCGCCATCTCCTCACGGGGTGGCCCCGCTCGAACGGCAGGCAGCCCGCCGCGTGGCGTGCACCTGCCCGGACCGAGCTTCCTGCCGGTGGTCCTCTCGCTGGCGGCCGCGCTCATGGGTGCCGGGCTCGTCTTCCGGGCCGATGACCAGCTCGCGAACCCGTTCCTCGCCATTCCCGGCGTCCTCGTCTTCGTGAGCGGGGCGATCGCGTGGGTTCGAGCAGCCAACCGCGAATGGCGCGACGTGGAGCACGGCTCCCACGACGACGGGTCGGCGCACTGACTCGCCGATGACCGCCACCGTGACCGCGCGGCGCGCCATGGACCTTCGCCGCCTTGGACGCACGCACCTGGTCATCGCCGCGACGCTCCCGGTCATCCTCGTGGCGCTGCTGAGCGGGTTCCTCGTGCTGCGAGGCCCCGCGGCCTCGCCGACCGCCATCGGCAACCTCGCGCCCGATTTCTCGCTCACCGATCTCGACGGCAATCCGATCCACCTCGCCGACCTCCGTGGCCGGCCGGTGATCGTCAACTTCTGGGCGAGCTGGTGCGGGCCGTGCGTGGAGGAGTTTCCGCTCCTGAGCGAGGCGGCGACGCGCCACGCCGAGGATGGACTTGTCGTGGTCGGGATCGTGTGGCAGGACCGGTCAGAAGCGGCGCGCTCA
Source organism: Chloroflexota bacterium (assembly GCA_013694645.1). Lineage (GTDB taxonomy): Bacteria > Chloroflexota > Limnocylindria > QHBO01 > QHBO01 > JACDBZ01. The sequence continues at coordinate 9,766 of JACDBZ010000183.1, read as the reverse complement.
TTCATGGCCCGCAATGACGCGACCTGGAGCTCGGCGATGGATCCGGGCGAGCGCGTGGCGGCGGACTATGGCATTCTCGGCCCGCCGGAAACCTACTTCATCGACCGCGATGGGATCATCGTGGCGCGACAGATCGGACAGATCTCGGCGACGTCGCTCGACGAGAAGCTGGCCGCCATCATGGAGGAGTGAGGATGGAGAGCAATCTACCCGCAACGCGCGACGAGATGCCCGATTCCCGAGGCCGCGAGGCTGAGCCACTCGGGCGTCGACAACCATTGAGCGTGGCCTTTCTGCCCCTGGCGCTCGTCACGTTCCTCCTGCTCGCGCTGATCATCGCCACCTGGACCTTCCTGGCCGCCGCGACCTGAGCGTGATTCAGCCCGCCGTCGAGCTCCGCGGGCTCCGCAAGTCCTACGGCGCCACCGAGGCCGTTTGCGGCATCGATCTGCGCGTAGAGCGCGGTGAGGTCTTCGCGCTGCTCGGTCCAAACGGAGCGGGCAAGACCACGACCGTCGAGATCCTCGAGGGTCACCGGAGTCGGTCCGCCGGCGAGGTGAGCGTGCTCGGTCACGATCCAGGTCGCAACGAGCGAGCGATGAAGCAGCGGCTGGGGATCGTCCTCCAGCAGACGGGCGTCGACGAGTACCTCACCGTGCGCGAGGTGGTGCAGATGGTCGCCGGTTACTATCCGCGACCGCGGGATGTCGACGAGGTGCTCGGTCTCACCGGCCTCGGCGACCAGGCCGACCGCCGGGTGAAGAAGCTGTCGGGTGGCCAGAAGCGGCGGGTGGATCTCGCGGTGGCGCTCGCGGGTGATCCCGAGCTGCTCTTTCTCGACGAGCCGACCACCGGGTTCGACCCATCCGCTCGCCGCCAGGCGTGGGAGACGATTCGTGGCCTGGCGGCCCTCGGCAAGACGGTCTTCCTGACCACGCACTTCATGGACGAGGCACAGGCGCTCGCCGATCGCCTGGCGATCATCGCCGACGGCACCATCGTGGCCACCGGATCCGCGGATGAGCTCATCGGCGCGGGCAGCACGAGCACCCGCATTCGCTTCCGCCTGCCGGAGACGGCGGAGCTCCCCGATACGTTCGCGGCCCGACGTGATATATCGGTATGGGAGATCGAGACCGATGAGCCGACGCATGCCCTGCACGAGCTGACCGAATGGGCGCTCGGTGCCGAGACGGAGCTGCTCGATCTCGAGGTCACCCGGCGCTCGCTCGAGGACGTGTACCTCCAACTGACCGCGGAGGGTGGTGAGCAATGAACGGCGTGTCACTCGCCATCCGGCAGATCGGGTATGAGAACCGGGCATTCTGGCGCAATCCGCCCGCGGCGTTCTTCACGTTCGCGTTCCCGCTGATCTTCATGGTCATCTTCAACGTCCTGTTCGGCGCGGATGCGGCCGGCTTCTTCACGCCCGCCATCATCGTCTTCGGGGTGGTGAGCGCGACGTACACCAACCTGGCCATGGCCGTGACGATCGCCCGCGACGAGGGCATCCTGAAGCGCATCCGTGGGACGCCGCTGCCGCCGTGGGCGTACCTGGCGGGGCGCATCGGCCATGCGGTGGTCATCGGCTTCCTGCTGGTCGCGATCGTGGCGGGATTCGGTGCGCTGCTGTACGGCGTGGAGGTGCCGTGGGGCGCGTTACCGGCCATGCTCCTGGTGCTCGTCGTATCGTGCGCGGCGTTCAGCGCGCTTGGCCTGGCCGTCTCCGGGCTCATCCCCAACGCCGATGCGGCTCCCGCCATCGTCAACGCGACCATCCTGCCCGTCCTCTTCATCAGCAACGTCTTCGTGCAGATGGAGAGCGCGCCGGAGTGGCTCGGAACGGTCAGCCACCTCCTTCCGGTGCGCCACTTCGCGAACGCGATGATGGATCTGTACGCGTCGGGCGCTGGCGCCGGCGTGCCGTGGAAGGAGGTCGGCGTGATCATCCTGTGGGGGATGATCGGCGTGGTCGCGGCACTGCGCCTCTTCAGCTGGGAGCCGCGGCGGTGAGGTGGCTGACGGGCGCGCCGACGATCGTCCTCGTGCTGACCGCCTGCATGCCGGCCGTTGCACCGATCGCTGACGGTGCCCCTGAAGGACCGCAGCTGGCCATCGAGGTCGTCAACGGCTCCGATCAGGAACTGGGGATCGGTTACGAGTTTGAGAGCGGGCAGAGCAGTGGCGGGGGAGAGGCATCGGTCGGACATTGTGATCAGGTGGCGCTGGGCTTCGGCATGATCAGTGGGCGGTACAGCATCCTCCTCGACGGTGAGGCGTTGACCGAAGCGTCGGTCCCGACCGGTGCACCGGCCGATGCCTGGTTGGTCGTGCGCGTGCACGTCGATCCCGACGGGGAGGGGGAGGTTATCGGGACGCGGATCGTGGCGGAGATGCCCGATCCTGATTCGCGACCCATCGCTGACTGCGGCTGACCACGGGCCACCCGCTGCGCGCGGCGGCCCGATGTATCGGCGCGGGACGGGGCTGCCCGCTACGATCGTTGCGTGGAAGAGGACGTTTCCGCCGACGTGATTCGGCGCCTTCGGCGCATCGGCGTTGATTACTACATCACCGGATCAGAGGCGCTGCCTCGTTACGGCGAACCTCGTCAGACGGCCGATATCGACATCGTGCTCGACATGGACCCGGTCGACTTTCACCGTGTTGAGCGTGCGTTTCGGTCCGACTATGTCGTGAGCGAGCCGATTGGCAGCGGGGATCGAAAGATTGCATCGGTCGTCGCGCAGACAGGGCTCGGCAAGGCGGACCTCATTCTCGGCCGCCGCGACCCCTGGGCTCGGAGCGCCATGGATCGTCGCCAAGCATGGGACCACCCGCGTCTGGGCGGGGTCTGGGTTCTGTCACTCGAGGACCTCATCCTTGCCAAGCTCGAATGGTCCCAGGGAGTCTCCGAGCTTCAGATCCGTGACTGTGCGAACCTGCTCCGCACGAACGCTGCTACCGTTGACTGGATCTACCTGGAGAGATACGCCCGTGTCCTCGGCGTCGAGGAGCTCCTCGCTCGACTTCGCGCTGCGCCCGCCTGACGCCGGCCAACTGGCGCTCGACAAGCGTGTGCAGCGCTCAACTCCGGCGGAGCGTGCGCAGCTCGCCTACGAGATGCGGCGTCGAGCCCTTGTGATCGTCAACCGAGCGGCGGACGATGCGGGCCCGATGGCGGAGCTGGACCGCGCCGAGTTCATCCTTCGCAGGCTCTATCCCGAATTCAGCGATGAACAACTCATCTCGATCCGCGCCGAGCTCGCCCGACGCGAGGCGGCGGGCACCTGGGTCGGATTCTCGAGGCTACCCCGCGAGGAGAGCGGCCAGGACTAGGTCTGTTCTCCCGCGATGCGTCGATCCGCCGCGCTCAGCCTGCTCGGCGAACCCTCGCTCAGGCGGAAGCGCTGCCTGGAGCGGGGTACCGGCGCTCGATGTAGTCGTCGAGGATGGCCAGAAAGCGCGGCACGATATCGTCGCCACGCAGCGTCTCGGTCTTCTCTCCGTCGACAAAGACCGGCGCCACCGGCTCCTCGAAGGTTCCCGGGAGCGAGATGCCGATATCGGCGTGCTTCGACTCGCCCGGGCCGTTCACGACGCAGCCCATGACCGCCACGCGAAGCTCCTCGACGCCCGGGTGCGTCTCTCGCCAGAGCGGCATCTGCTCGACGAGGTAGGCCTGGATGTCCCTCGCCATCTCCTGGAAGAAGGTGGATGTCGTGCGGCCGCAGCCCGGGCATGCACTGACCTGCGGCAGGAACGAGCGCATGCCCATCGACTGGAGCACCTGCTGGGCGACCTGCACCTCCTGCGTCCGGTCGCCGCCGGGATCGGGTGTCAGGCTGACGCGGATCGTGTCGCCGATGCCGCGCTGGAGCAGGATCGCCAGGCCGGCGGTGGAGGTGATGATGCCCTTGGCGCCCATGCCCGCCTCGGTCAGGCCGAGATGGAGGGGAAAGTCGCAGCGGTCGGCCAACCGCGCGTATACCTCGACCAGGTCCTGGACGCCCGAGACCTTGGCCGACAGGATGATCCGATCGCGCGCCATTCCCGTCTCCTCGGCGAGCCGTGCGGAGCGCAGCGCCGATTCGATCATGGCCTCGATCATGACCTCGCGACTATCCGCGGGATCGGGCAGCAGGGCGTTGGCGTCCATCATGACCGTGAGCAGCTGCTGGTCCAGCGAGCCCCAGTTGACGCCGATGCGCACCGGCTTGTCGTTCGCGACCGCCACATCGATGATCTGCGCGAACTGCTCGTCACGCCGCTTCGTGCCGACATTGCCGGGGTTGATCCGGTACTTCGCCAGTGCAGCTGCCGCGTCGGGGTACTTCGCCAGCAGCAGATGCCCGTTGTAGTGGAAGTCACCGATGAGGGGGACGTCGACCCCGAGCCGATCGAGCTTGTCGCGGATGACGGGAACCGCCTGCGCGGCCGCGTCGTTGTTGACGGTGATGCGCACCAGCTCCGACCCGGCATGGGCGAGCTGCGCGACCTGGATGGCCGTGCCGTCCGCGTCGGCCGTATCGGTGTTCGTCATCGACTGCACGACCACCGGATGGGCGGACCCGACCGGGATGCCGCCGACCATGACGGTCAGGGATCGCCGACGGGGGATGGTGTTCATCACCCTTCATGGTAGAGCCCGCCTCCGATATCGGCACGCGACGTGCACCGGACGCCAAGGGGTTCGCTGAGGATGAAACACACGCAACAGGTCTGGATCGTCGAGGACGAGCCGGCGGCCGCGACGCTGGCCGCCGACCTGTGCCTGGCGAACGGTGCAATCGCCTCGCTGTTTCGGCTGCCGTTGCCGTTCCTGACCGCCCTACGCAGCGTCGCACCGCCAACCGCCGTGATTCTCGACTGGCGGCTCGAGAACGAGCTGAGCTCCGCACTCTTCCTTGCCACGCGTCACCGCTATCCGCGCATGCCCGTCATCTACTGGACCGGCACCGCGAAGAGCTTGCTGCCATCCATGATCCGTGGCGACCGCCTGACGGTGATCGTGGACAAGGCGGCAGGGGCCACATCCTTCGAGGAGGCGCTCGCCTGGGCCCTCGCGTCACAGGTGCGGCGCGAGCCCGAGGGCTCCGCGGTCAGCTAGTCGTGCCGGGCGAAGACGAGCGCGGCGTTCATGCCGCCGAAGCCGAACGACGTGGAAACGGCCGCATCCACGCGCGCCGCGGTCGCTGACCGCAGGAGCGGCAGGTCTAGCGTTGGATCCGGGTCCTCGAGGTTGCAGGTGCCCGGCAGGATCTCGCGGTCGAGCGCCATGGCGGTGATGGCGGCCTCGATCGCGCCCGATGCACCCAGCGCATGTCCGTACAGACCCTTCGTCCCGGAAACCGGGATCCGATCCGTCAGCACGCCAAAGGCGGCTCGGATGGCGCGCGCCTCGGCTGGTTCGTTGAGCGGCGTGCTCGAGCCATGGGCGTTCAGGTAGCCGACCCGTTCGGGGGCGATCTGCCCATCGCTCAGTGCGGCTCGGATGGCGCGCGCGGCGTCGCGGCCATCGGGTCGTGGGGCGGTCATGTGATACGCGTCGTTGCTGGCGCCGAAGCCGACGATTTCGGCAATGATCCGAGCACCGCGGCGCATCGCTGCGTCACGCTCCTCGAGCGTCAGCACAGCAGCACCCTCGCCCATCACGAACCCATCGCGCCCGCGATCGAAAGGGCGAGATGCACGAGACGGATCATCGTTGCGCTGGGACAGAACGCGGATCATGGCGAAGGCGCCGAAGGTGAGCGGCGCGAGCGGCGCCTCGGCCCCACCGGCCAGCGCTGCGTCGACGGTTCCGTCGCGAATGGCGGCGAATGCCTGTCCGATGGCCACGGCTCCCGAGGCGCACGAGTTGGCGTTGCCGACCGACGGCCCGGTCAGTCCCAGGTCGAGCGCGACGTTGCTGGCTCCGGCGCCTCCGAACACGGCCAGCGCGAGGGTCGGCGCCACGCCGCGCACTCCGCGCGCGACGAAGCCGGCGTGCTGCTCCTCGCCGAACGCGATGCCTCCGAGCGCGGTCCCGATCCAGACACCCGTGGTGTCACGGGCTCTTCGGCGGTCAAGTCCGGAGTCCACGAACGCCAGCCGTGATGCTGCCACCGAGAGTGCGCTGAAGCGGTCGAGGCGGCGCGCGCGACGTGCGTCGAGGTGATCACCTGGGTCGAAGTCATCGATCTGGGCCGCGATGCGAGATGGGAACTCGCTCGCGTCGAAGCGATTGATGGCGCGGACCGCTGATACGTTGGCGATGACGCCATCCCACAGGCCATCGGCGCCCGTGCCGATGGGCGTGATGGCACCGATGCCGGTGACGACGACACGTCGCCCCTTCATGAGCTGCCGGCTTCCGCCAGGTCGCGGATGCGGCGAAGGGTGCGCCCCGCGATGGCTTCGATGAACTGCGGTCCGATGACATGTCGGGCAGCGAAGCCACCGATGATCGGCCACCCGAGCTCGAGCCGATGCTCGATGCTGACATCGGTCCCACCCTCGATTGGCTCGAGGCGCCAGGCGACCCACATCCCCTTCGTCACGCCGCCGGTGTGAACGAACTCGATGGTCCGGTCTTCGGGCATGAGGCGCTGAATTGCCTCCCACGTGACGGGAATGACGCCTCGTCGGGCGCCCATCGCGAAGCGGCGCTCCCCGCCGGGATCCGTCACCGGTCGGACGTATCGGTAATGGGGGAGGATCCGAGGCCACCGCTCGACCTCGGCCGCGAGCGGAAAGATGCGTTCCCACGGGGCGCGCATGACGACGTGCAGCTCGCTCCTCACGGCGCGAACACCTCCAGCAGGGCGGCCGGAGACAGCGCGTCGGTGGCGGGACGGCAGTCGCCGAGCGCGGAGCCGAGCCGGAGCGCCGCTCGTGGACGCGAGGACAGGCGGGCCACCGCGCGATCGAGCAGCGGCGGCGCAGCCAGGAATCCCTGGACGAGCCAGCTCAGCGCGGTCTTGGCGGCGAAGGCACGCCGGCGCTGTGCGCGGTAGGCGGCCGCGACATCGCCGCCGGCAAGAATTGCATCGGCCGCGGCGCGGGCGGAGCGCAGGGCGCGATGAATCCCTTCGCCGGTAAACGGATCGACGAACCCGGCTGCATCGCCAACCAGCAGCCAGCCAGGTCCGGCGGCGGACGAAACGCGATGGCCGATCGGTGCCGCGCCCCTGATCGACGTCAGCCGCTCGCTGTGTGCCAGCCTGCGGGCGACGGCCGGGAGACCGGCGATGGCCGCGTCGAACCGGGCGTTGGCGGTCTGCCCGGGCGTCCCCATCGACAGCGCCATTCCCACGTTCAGCTCGCCGCCCGGCGTGGGTGCCAGCCCCAGGTAGTAGCCGCGCCCGACGTGCATCTCTCCATGGTCGGTCAGGCCGGCGACGCCTGAGTAATGCGCCACGAGACCGAGTCGTCGCGGGAAGCGCACGGGGCGGTCCACGCCAACGAGTCGGCTGACGTTGGAGCGCGTGCCATCCGCCCCGACGGTCCAGGCTGCGGATACGATCTCGTCGCGGCCCGTCGCCTGATCACGCAGCGTCGCACCGCGAACGGTCCGCCCCTCGCAGATCAGGCTCACGAGACGAGCTCGTTCTCGAAGAACCGCGCCCGTCCTGACCGCGTGCTCTGCCAGGCGAGCGTCGAAGCTGCGTCGATCAACGCCCCACGCGTCACGTGGCCCTTTGCCATCGGCGTAACGGATCTGCGTCGAGCGGCCGCCGGCATACAGGTTCATGCCGCGGAGAGGGACGGCAGCGCCCATCCACGCGTCTGCGACGTCGAGACGCGCGAGCTCTTCCACGATTCGCGGGCTGGCGTACTCGGCGCATGTCTTCGGTCGTGGGTGCACCGCGGACTCGACGAGGAGGACCGACGCTCCGCCGCGTGCCAGCGCGGCCGCCAGGGCTGATCCAGCCGGCCCGGCGCCGGCGATGAGCACGTCGACCGAGGTCATGGCGCGGCCGCGGTCACGACGCGCGGCATCCAGCGTGGCGATTGCCACCGCACGGCAAGGCCGGCACCGTCCAGCAGTCGCTTCAGCTCGCCGAGCGTGTAGGCGCGCCGCGCCGATATGAGGCCGTCGTTCCGCGTGACGCGGGTGCGTCCGAACGCCATCACACTGACGGCGGTGGCCACGAAGGGCAGGATGCCCCGGCGCAGGTCATTGATCACGACGCCGTGTCGCGACACCCGCCGCATCTCGCGTAGGACGGCGACCGCCTCACCGGGATCCAGGTGATGGACGAGCAGCGAGCAATGGCTGACGTCGAAGGCTCCGTCCTCGAAGGGCAGGTTGCGTGCGTCGGCCTCCACGACCCGGATCCGAGCAACGTCGGCCGTCAGCCGCCTGGCCACGAGCAGGACATCGGGGTGGGTGTCGAGCGCGGTCGTGTCCCATCCGACCCGAGCAAATGCGATCGGCATATCGCCGCACCCGGTGCCGGCATCGAGGATCGTGGCCGTGCGCCGCCCATCGAGCAGGCGACGGATGCCGTCGACACTCGTGCCGGTCCCGCCGGGCAGCCGGTTGAGTCGGGCGAGATCGGCGAGGTTGCGGGCGACCTCGGCCTGCGAGAGCCGGCCACCATCGAGCAATTCCGCCGCATCGGCACGAAGGGCCAGCGGCATGGTGCGTCGAGCCCGGTGCAGAGCGGTCAGGACATCGCGGGGCCCAATCACGTCGTCGTCACGCTCGGATGATAAGCGCTGAATCACGTCGCACCGGATACGGCCACGATCACCGCGGTGAATCAATCGGGACCCCGCGTTACACTGAGAGCGAGATGACCGCCACCGTACCTCCCGTCACCGACAACCCCGTTTCGGAGCCAACGGATACTCGACATCCCAAGGTCGCCATCATCGGCTCCGGTCCCGCCGGGCTGACCGCCGCCATCTACGCGGCGCGCGCCAACCTCGAGCCGATCGTGATCGCCGGCAACGTGCCGATGGGCCAACTGATGATCACCTCCGACGTCGAGAACTATCCCGGTTTCCCGCAGGGCATCCAGGGTCCGGAGCTGATGCAGCACTTCCGCGATCAGGCCGAGCGCTTCGGTGCAACCCTGGTCGAGAAGGACGCCACCCGGGTCGACTTCAGCGAGCGGCCGTTTCATATCTGGGTCGGAGAGGTCGAGTACCGCGCGGATGCAGTGATCATCGCGACGGGCGCATCGGCCCTGTGGCTGGGATTACCCTCGGAAGAGGCATTCCGCGGTCGTGGCGTCTCTGCCTGCGCGACCTGCGACGGCTTCTTCTTCCGAGGGCGCGAGGTCGCGGTCGTCGGCGGCGGTGACACGGCGCTCGAGGAGGCGACCTTCCTGACCCGCTTCGCCGACAAGGTCACCATGCTCGTGCGCCGTGACTCCTTCCGAGGCAGCAAGATCATGCAGGAGCGCGCGGTACGCGATCCGAAGATCGAGATCCAGTTCAACCGGGAGGTCACCGAGGTGAAGGGCGAGATGACCGTCAACGCCCTCACCGTGAAGGACACGGTCAGCGGTGAGACCAGCGAGCTCGCCGTGCAGGGCATGTTCGTGGCCATCGGCTACAAACCGAACACAGACCTCTTCACCGATCAGCTGACGGTCGGGCGGGGGGGCTATCTCGAGATCGTCGGCGAGACCGGCTCCGGGATCGATGGTGTCTTCGTGGCCGGCGACGTCCACGACGATCACTACCGCCAGGCCGTGACCGCAGCGGGTGACGGCTGCAAGGCGGCAATCGACGCGGAGCGCTGGCTCGCGTCGGTCGGCGAGACCGAGGC
>JACDBZ010000173.1 GCA_013694645.1 Chloroflexota bacterium | reverse complement strand
GCGTCGGCGGACAGGTTGACGAAGACGAACGGGCCCCAGCGCTCGACGCGAACGGGGATCAACCCGAAATCCTCCTTGCGGAAGTCCTCCGTGTCCTCCATCTCGGGACATGCCCGCAGCAACCCATCCAAGCCGTAGGTCCAGCCGTGATACCGGCATTGGAGCGACTTGCGGTTCCCCTTCGACAGCGCAACCTGTCCGGCCCGATGCCGGCACACGTTGTAGAACCCCCGTAGCTCACCGTCCAACCCATGGGTGATGACGATCGGCTCGTCCATGACCGTGACCGGCACAAAGTCGCCGATGCGCTGCAGCTCATCGGTCCGTGCCGCCAACTGCCAGGTCCTCCCGAAGATCCGATCCTTCTCGGCTTCTAGGATGTCGGCATCGAGGTAGAAGCGCGACGGCAGGGTCGCCGCGCGGCTCAATAGCGCGGGCGCCGAGATCGGTCGATCGGTCATCGTCATGGCGCTGAGTGTACCGATGCGACCGGATTTCTTGCCGGAGGGCAACGCAAAGTGCTACAACGTGCCGACCGAATTGCATGGAACGACGCCGCCAAAGATATCGGCGCGACTGCATGTGGAGGAGAGACATGGACAAGATGCGACGTTTCGCGGTCCTGCCGATCGCGATGCTGGTGCTGGCGGCATGCCAGAGCGCCGATCCCGGTGAAGTGACGAGCCCATCACAGGAGGAGGCGACGGCTCCGATCCCGTCAACAGAGGCATCAGAGCCAGCCGCGAGCGAAACCGCCAGCGGTCCGGTCTGCGAATCGGATCCCGGCGATGGCCACCTGGCCCGGATCTGCGAGGCTGGCGTGCTTCTCGTCTCGACGGATCCTGCCTACCCGCCGCAGTCATCGCTCAACGAGTCCACCGGCGACTTGGAGGGATTCGACATTGACGTGGCGACCGAGATCGCGGAGCGGCTCGGCGTCGAGGTCCAGTTCGAGACCCCGACCTTCGATGCCGTCGTGGCCGGCGGGTGGTCCGAGCGCTGGGACGTCAGCGTCGGCTCGGTGACCGTGACCGAGGACCGCAAGAGCGTGCTCGACTTCACCGAGCCGTACTACTTCACCCCGGCACAGCTGGCGGCGAACGCCGATTCCGGCATCACGGACATGGAGGGTCTCGCGGGCGCGACCATCTGCGTGGGCGAGGCCACCACCTATCTCGACTGGATCGAGGGAAGCCTGACGCTTCCGGAGGAAGCCGGCGAGGTGGCCGATCCCCCAGACGGCGCAACCTCGACGACGCTGCCGACCGACATCGACTGTGCTGAGTCATGGCGCTCAGGCCGCAGCGACTTCGACGGCTGGCTGAGCTCGATCACCACCGTACAGGGCGCCATCGACGAGGACTACCCGGTCGTCGCCGTGGGTGACCCGGTCTTCTTCGAGCCGCTGGCCGTTGCCTTCGACAAGTCTGTCGAAGACAACGACTCCCTCGTCGAGGCGGTGGACAGCATCATCAGCGAGATGCATGAGGATGGCACCCTCACGGGAATGTCCGAGGAGTGGTACGACGGCGAAGACCTGACGACGCAGGAATAGCCCCGTCAGGGTTCAACCAGGGGCGGGGTGAGCACGATGCCACCCCGCCCCTGCCATATACCATGAAGTGGTGAGGCGGCCATGACGTCGGAGGCCGGGAAGATCCAGTCCGAGATCCTCCAGCGCATCGGTGCGTCGCAGCATGCGGCCCGAGCGCGCAACCGCGTCGTGTATGTCGTGGTGTGGGGTCTGCTGGCGATCGGGTTCATCGGCGGAATGATGCTGGCGGGGGACGTCGATCCCGCCTTTTTCATCGAGTCCGGCCCAGTCATCGTCCTGCAGGGGGCCGGCATCACGATCTTCGTGTGCGTCGTCTCGATCATCGTGGCCACCTTTCTGGCAATCTTCGGCGCGCTCGGCCGCCTGAGTACCAACTCCGCCATCAACGCCGTCGCAGGGTTCTACGTGTCGTTGATTCGCGGCACCCCCCTCCTCGTCCAGATCTTCTTCATCTACTTCGCCTTGCCACAGGCGGGAATCATCCTGGACGCGATCCCGGCTGGGATCATCGCCCTCAGTCTCAACTATGGCGCGTATATGACCGAGATCTTCCGTGCCGGCATCCAGGCGGTACCGCGAGGACAGGCGGAGGCAGCCCAGGCGCTTGGGATGCCGGAACGCCTCCTCTTCCGGCGCATCGTCCTGCCCCAGGCGGTCCGGATCGTCACGCCGGCGATCGCCAACGATTTCATCGCCATGCTCAAGGACAGCGCGCTGATCTCGACGATAGGCGTGCGCGAAACCCTCTTCCTGGGACAGCGCATCGGCCGATCATCCTTCGAGCCGATAGCCGCCCTGCTGATCGTGGCTCTCGTGTACTGGGGCCTTACCATCGTGTTCAGCTTCTTCCAGGAGAAGCTCGAGCGCCGCATGGCGCGAGGTGACCGATGACCGTCGGCCCCCTCCCGGATCACGGCCCACGCCCGGCGCCACCCGGCAGCGGCTATCAGTCAGATCTGCCGTCGCACATCGGTGAGGTCATCGTTCGAGCTGAAGGGATCGAGAAGTACTTCGGTGACAATCACGTTCTGCGCGGAGTGGACCTCGAGGTTCGGCAACGGGAGGCGGTGATGCTCATCGGCCGCTCCGGATCCGGCAAGACGACGCTTCTGCGCTGCATCAACTTCCTGGAGGAGCCCACGGTCGGATCGGTCGAGATCGACGGCCTGAAGCTGGATGCAGATCCGCTGCGCGCCCGCAGCCGGAGCCATCAGGAACAGATTCGCCAGATGCGGATCCGAGCAGGAATGCTCTTCCAGGACTTCAACCTGTTTCCCCACATGTCGGTCCTTCAGAATTGCGTCGAAGCGCCGACCCGCGTCCTCAAGCAGCCGAAGGCGACAGCGATCGAACGCGCCGACCACTTCCTCGAGGTTGTGGGACTCGCCGAAAAGCGCGACGAGTATCCCGCCCGTCTCTCCGGGGGCCAGAAGCAGCGCGTGGCGATCGCCCGTGCCCTATGCATGGAGCCAAAGGTGCTCCTCTTCGACGAGCCGACGTCCGCGTTGGATCCCGAGCTGATCGGCGAAGTTCTGCGGGTCATGGAGGACCTGGCGCACGGCGGGACGACCATGATCGTCGTCACCCACGAGATGCATTTCGCTCGGCAGGCCGCCGATCGAATCGTCTTCATGGAGAACGGCGTCGTCGTGGAGCAGGGGCCGCCGGAGCAGATGCTCGACGCTCCCCGCGAGGAGGGCACAAAGCGCTTCCTGCGCCGCTTCCTGAACGCATGACCTGAGTCCTACCAACCACTTCCTCTCACGTTTTCACCGGCAGAGATCTATCGCCGATTCGGCGCCCTGGTTCCTGTCGGATTCTCGTTACGTGAGAATTGAGAACTCTCGGCAACATTCCCCCGCTCGGCTCGTTGGACGCGAACGCGCTGAACACCCGAGATAGTGCCGAGTGCATTCATGCGCCGATGGTGACCGACCGCTCCTTACCGGCAGCTTACCGGTGGTTTACAGCGCCGGCGCCTCGGGACGCCTCGAACGTTGCCGCTCCCCTGATCGGCGACGTAGCGGGAACACGATGTCGCGCAGGACGACATCCGCGACCGCGACCAGGGGAATCGCGATGATGCCGCCGACGATGCCAGCGATCGAGGTGCCGGCCACGACCCCGAG
>JACDBZ010000165.1 GCA_013694645.1 Chloroflexota bacterium | reverse complement strand
GCGCCGCGTCGATGCCGATGAGACCGGAGATGCGCTCGCGCATCTCTCCGGCCGCCTTGTTCGTGAAGGTGACCGCCACGATCTGCCACGGCTTGTAGCCGGAGGCGATCAGGAAAGCCACTCGATGGGCGAGGACGCGGGTCTTCCCGCTCCCGGCTCCCGCCAGGATCAGGAGGGGCCCGGAGAGATGTCCGACCGCCTCGCGCTGCGGCGCATTCAGCCGATCCAGGATCTCCTGGGGCGCGAGGCGCGGTACGGGCGTCGTCGTGGGGGCGTCGGGCATGGTCCCGATTCTAGATGCGGCACCCGGGAAGCGCAGCGAGGTGCTCGACGGTCCCTGCGTGTCAAACGCGACCCACACGAGCGCTTGTCCGTGGCGAAGGCTCTTCCCTGCCAACTGCACGCTCCGTACGCGATAGCCGGGAATGCGACCGGCTGAGCAGACAAACCGAGCTCAATCAGCGACCATCGAGGCCCGCAGGGTCCCGCAGGGCCCGCTAACGCGCACCGCACGAGCGTTTGACGCGACGTTCGCGCATCGCGCCGATGCCGAGTCCAAAACAAGCCTGCCACGAAAGGGCCGGCACACCCGGACACGACGAGGGCCCCGGCCGAAGCCGGAGCCTTCGCATCTGTGCGAGGGGAAGGGACTAGAAGTCCATTCCACCGCCGGGCGGCATTCCCGGCATCGACTTGTCCTTCTCCGGCAGGTCGGTGATGACCGTCTCGGTGGTGAGGAGCAGTCCGGCGATCGATGCGGCGTTCTCGAGCGCCGAGCGAGTCACCTTGGCCGGGTCGATGACGCCGGACGCGAAGAGGTCGCCGTATTCGCCCTTCTGCGCGTCATAGCCGCTGCCCGGCTTGAGCTTGCGGACCGCCTCTACGACGACCGAGCCCTCCTGGCCGGCGTTGATCGCGATCTGCCGGAGCGGCTCCTCCAGCGCGCGGCGCAGGATGTTGACGCCGATCAGCTCGTCGCCGACCACCTCGACCTTGTCAAGCGCCGGCAGCGAGTGGATCAGGACCGAGCCGCCACCGGCGACCATGCCCTCCTCGACGCCCGCACGAGCCGCCGACAGGGCGTCTTCGATGCGGTGCTTCTTCTCCTTGAGCTCAACCTCGGTGGCCGCGCCGACCTTCAGCACGGCAACGCCACCGCTGAGCTTGGCAAGACGCTCCTGGAGCTTCTCGCGATCGAAGTCACTGGTCGTGTCCTCGATCTGGAGCTTGATCTGGCCGATGCGGGCCTTGATCGCCCCGGCATCGCCCTTGCCCTCGACGATCGTGGTGGCATCCTTGGTGGCGGTCACGCGACGCGCCTGGCCGAGATCCTCGAGCTGCACGCTGTCGAGCTTGCGGCCGACCTCTTCGCTGATGACACGCGCGCCGGTCAGGGTCGCGATGTCCTCGAGCATGGCCTTGCGGCGGTCCCCGAAGCCAGGTGCCTTGACCGCGAGCACGTTGATCGTGCCGCGCAGCTTGTTGACCACCAGGGTGGCGAGCCCCTCACCATCGACGTCCTCGGCGATGATCAGGAGCGGCTTGCCGGTGGAGACGGTCTTCTCGAGCGTGGGCAGGATGTCGGCGACCGCGCTGATCTTCTTGTCCGTGACGAGGACGAACGGCGCGTCCAGCGTGGCCTCCATCTTCCCGCCATCGGTCGAGGTGACCATGTAGGCGGAGAGATACCCGCGGTCGAGCTGCATGCCCTCGACGAACTCCTTGTCGAGCTTCAGGCCCTGCGACTCCTCGACGGTGACGACGCCGTCCTTGCCGACCTTGTCCATGACGTCGGCGATCATCTGGCCGATCTCGTCGTCGCGCGCGCTGATCGAGGCGATGTGCGCAATGTCCTCGGTCGTCTCGACCGGCTTCGAGAGGCGCTTGATCTCCTCGACGATGGCCGCGACGCCCTTCTCGAGCCCGCGCTTCAGGCCCATCGGGCTGGCGCCGGCGGTAACGTTCTTCAGGCCCTCCGTGATGATGGCCTGGGCGAGTACGATGCTCGTCGTAGTGCCGTCGCCGGCCACGTCGTTGGTCTTGGTGGCGACCTCCTCGAGCAGCTGAGCACCCATGTTCTCGTATGGGTCCTCGAGCTCGATGTCGCGTGCAATGGTGACACCGTCGTTGGTGATCGTCGGTGCGCCGAATTTCTTGTCGAGGAGAGCGTATCGGCCCTTCGGGCCCAGCGTGACCTTGACGGCATCGGCCATCTTGTCGACGCCGCGCTTCAGGGAGCGACGCGCCTCTTCCTCGAACAGCAGCTGCTTCGCCACGGTTCTGTCATTCCTCCTGGTGGGTCGCCGCGCGAAGCGCGGCGCAATCGGTCTATTGGGAGATCGGCCGTTATGCGATGACGGCCAGGATGTCCTTCTGGGAGAGGATCAGGAGATCCTCTTCGTCGAGCTTGAACTCGGTGCCCGCGTATTTCTGGAAGAGGACCTTGTCGCCCTCGCCGACTTCCATCGCCTCGCGCGAACCGTCGTCCAGGGTGCGGCCGGGCCCGACCGAGAGGACAGTGCCCTCCTGGGGACGCTCCTTGGCCGTGTCCGGCAGAACGATGCCGCTCTTCGTCATCTCCTCACGCGGAGTGGGTTTGACGACGAGACGATCGCCCAGGGGCTTGAGCTGGGTCGCCGTGCCGCTGACCGTGCTGGTCATGTGTGCGTAATGCCTCCTTGCGTGCGCAACCGGTGCAAAATGGTGCGGTGTTGTGCCTCTCGCAGGAGCGCCAGGACGGTCGTCTGACGACCGTGTGACTGGCACTCAACCGACGAGAGTGCTAATGCGCAAGGTAGCACCCGTGGATCGCGCATGTCAAGGTCGCCGGACGCCACGATGCCCCGGCGTGGCCGGGGCATCGGGTCCGTAGAACGGGCTCGCGATCAGGCGCGATACGTGACGATCAGCGCGCTCGGGACGGGTTCGACGTCGCCGCCGTCGGTGCCGCCTCCGTCCCCGTTGCCGGCGGGCGGTGCCAGAACGAGGAAATACACGAGCAACGCGATGACGATGATCGCGATGATGATGCCGAGGATGAATCCGGCACCGCTGCTGCCGGCCGGCTCTCCCGCCGTCCCGCCGCCCGGAGTGTTGACGTTGACCTGGCCCATCGCTGGGTCCTCCTCCTTCGATTTTGTCGTGCGGTGGCATGCACCACCGCCGGTTTTCATGAGCAACCGGCGTGCCAACCCACTCCCGCTGCCCGAGTGAGTCCTCGGTCACTCGCCGATCATGCGGTCATATGCTCGACGCGCCTCGTCCGCCACGGCCTGCGGCTCCATAGTTCGCAGGCGAGCGAGCTCGGCCGCAACGCGAAGCACGGTGGTCGGCTCGTTACGACCGTCCCTATCCGGCCCCAGGTGCGGAGCATCCGTCTCGACGAGGTACGTGGCGGCCCCGATCGCGGCAGCCGCGGCCCGCGCACCGACCGCGCTGCGGAAGCTGAGCGGTAGCGCGAAACTGATCAGAATCCCTCGCTCGGTGAGCATTCCGGCCATGGCCGCATCCCCCGAGAAGGCGTGCACCACCCCGCGCACGTTGCTCGACCTGCGCCCGGCCCAGGCGAGCAGGGTGGTGCTCACCGCATCGTGCGCATCTCGATCATGAACGAGCACGGGCAGATCCCGGGCGGCCGCGATCTCCAACTGCCGCTCGAACGCTGCCTGCTGGGCGTCAGGCGGCGAGAGGTTCCGAAAGAAGTCGAGACCGATCTCCCCCACCGCCGCACAGCGCGGGTCGGCGATCAGCGCCTCGACAGCGCCCCAGGCGCGCTCATCCATCGCTGCGGCGTGATGAGGGTGCACGCCCACCGCGGCCTGCACGAACGGCGCGTGGTGCTCCGCCAGCTCGAGCGCCGCATCGGACGAGCGCAGGTCCCAGCCCGGCACCATGATCCGTTCGATCCCCGCCTGTGCGGCGCGCTCGAGGACCGCGTCACGGTCGGCGTCGAACCTCTCGTGCTGAAGGTGGCAATGCGAATCGATCAGCCCTGCCAGCCATGCAGGGCCGTGGCGTCGACTCAGACCGCCGCCTCCGCCTCGATGCGCGGGAAGATGGGAATCGGTGCGCCCGTCACGAGGCCCGCGCCCGGGGATCCCCATGCCAACAGGTCAGCCAGTCCCGGTCCGCCGGCGCCACGCTCGTCGTAGGGCGGCGGCACGCCGAGCTGCTCGAGGATCGTGCGCGACCCTGATGGCGCGACCGGCGCCAGCAGGTGGCCGAGGATGCGGCACACCTCACCCATCACCGCGAGCACCTGTCCGACGCGCTCGACATCACCGGCCTTGTTGAGGCTCCAGGGCGCCTGTCCCTCGGCATAGCCGTTCGCCGTCCCCGCGAGGTCCATGATTGCGGCCAGCGCCTCGTCGAGGTGGTGGAGCCGCATCGCGGCGTGGTATGTCTCGACGGCGCGGGCAGTGGCCGAGCGGACCTCATCATCGGCCGGCTTCGTGGCATCCCTCACCGCCGGCAGGCTGCCCTCGAGATAGCGTCTGCTCATGCTGACCGTGCGGTTGACGAGATTGCCGAGGTCGTTCGCAAGATCGGCGTTATAGCGGCGCACGAGGCCGTCGTATGTGACATCGGCGTCACGATCGAATGGCACCTCGCGAAGCACCACGTAGCGCACGCCGTCGATGCCGAACCTGTCGGCGACCGCGTTTGGATCTTCCGTGTTGCCCGCGGTCTTGCTCATCTTCTCGCCGCGGTCGAGCATGAAGCCGTGCGCGAAGACCTGCCTCGGCAGCGGAAGGTCGGCGCTCATGAGCATCGCGGGCCAATACAGGCAGTGGAAGCGCGTGATGTTCTTGCCGATGACGTGAAGGTCGGCCGGCCACCATCGGTCCATTTCGGCCCGGTCGTTCGGGAAGCCGGCACCGGTCAGGTAGTTGGTGAGCGCGTCGAACCAGACGTAGATGCGGTGCTTCTCGTCGCCCGGGAAGGGAATGCCCCAGGTTGTGCCCGAACGGCTGATGCTGAAGTCACGCAACCCTTCGCGGAGCCAGCCGAGCACCTCGTTGCGAAAGTGCTCCGGCTCGCAAAAGGAGGGGTTGTCGGCGTAGAGCCGCTCGAGCCGCTCCTGGTATGCCGAGAGCCGGAAGAAATAGTTGTGCTCCTCCAGCCATTGCGGATCCAGCGTCGGATGATCGGGGCATCGGCCATTGACCAGTTGCTGATCCGTCTTGAACTCATTGCAGCCGGTGCAGTACCAGCCGGAGTACGTGCCTTCGTAGACATCGCCGCTCGCCTGCGCGCGACGGACCATCTCGATGGCGGCGTCGGCGTGGTCGGAGTCGGTCGTGCGGATGAACCGATCGGCGCTGATCCCGAAGCGCTCGAAGGTCGCCTTCCAGGTGGCCGCCCAGGGATCGATCAGCTGGCGCGGATCGATGCCCCGCTCACGTGCATCGCGCTCGACGTTGGCGGAGTGCTCGTCGAGCCCCGTCAGAAAGCGCGTGTCATGGCCGAGCAGACGGTGATAGCGCGCAATCGCGTCGGCTCCGATTGCCTCGAACATCGAGTGCAGCGCCGGGCGCTCGCTGGGATAGAAGATGGCGGTGGTCAGGTAATAGCGGTCGTTCATCGGCTCGGACTCAGTGATTGCGGCCCTTCGGCCAGTAGAGCTCCTTGCGGATCTGCTCGGGGGCGAAGGCGCGCGCGATGGCGATCTCCTCCACGG
>JACDBZ010000163.1 GCA_013694645.1 Chloroflexota bacterium | reverse complement strand
CGATCGAC
This sequence comes from Chloroflexota bacterium, assembly GCA_013694645.1. Taxonomy (GTDB): domain Bacteria; phylum Chloroflexota; class Limnocylindria; order QHBO01; family QHBO01; genus JACDBZ01. Next base: position 3,250 of record JACDBZ010000163.1, on the reverse strand, counting down.
CACGACGTGCCGGCGCCGATCATCACCCTGAGCCTGATCGAGCGCTTCCGCAGCCGGCGCGAGCCCGATTCCTACACCGATCGCGTCCTGGCCGCCCTCCGCAACGAGTTCGGTGGCCATGCAATCAAGGATCGTGGCTGACGTGTCGCGGCCAGGGGCTGGTGCTACGGGGACTTCGTCCCGAAATATCGGTCAATCCCGGCTCAGCCTGTCGTTCATGCTGGTTCTGGCCGATATTTCGGTGGGGCCCCGGCACAGAAGCTGCTTCGGCGCGGCACTCATGCCGGCGGGTGACCGAAATATCGGGGAATCCCGACTCGGCCACCGTTCCATGCCGGGTCCCACCGATATATCGGCGTGGAGCCGTAGATCGGCGTGGGGCCGGCAGGGTTGGACGGCGTGACGACGCGGGTCGAGGACGAGCGTCCCGCCAGCGTGCGTGACCGCGCCGAGCGCGGGATGCGCGACGAGCGTCAGCCGCGTCCGAACCCGCTGCGCGAGGGCCTGCGCCTGGAGCGAATGGCCGAGCCGTGCACCATGGTGATCTGCGGGGCGACCGGGGATCTGGCCGAGCGCAAGCTGGCGCCGGCGCTCTACAACTGCCTCCTGGGCGGCTTCCTGCCTCCCGAGTTCACCGTGGTCGGGTTCGCCCGGCGTGATCTCGGCGACGAGGCATTCCGTGACCACCTGCTGGAAGGCATCAACAGGTTCAGCCGTAATCGGCCGGCGAAGCCCGCCATCTGGGAGTCGTTCGCGCGCGGCATCGAATATCACCGTGGCGACTTCGATGCCCCTGAGGCATACGTCGAGCTGGCGAAGCGGCTGGATCGCATCGACCGTGACCGAGGCACCGCCGGAAATCGGCTCTTCTATCTCGCCGTCCCCCCGGCGCTGTATCCCGAGATCGTCAACCAGCTCGAGCAGGCGGGTCTCGCCACGCCGGGCGATCGGCGCCGCAGTGGCTCGAAGCGTGGCTGGACGCGCGTCATCGTCGAGAAGCCGTTCGGATCCGATCTTGAGAGCGCTCGCACCCTCAACCGGGAGCTCGCCGAGGTCTTCGATGAGCGGCAGGTGTATCGGATCGACCACTACCTCGGCAAGGAGACCGTCCAGAACCTTGCCGTTTTCCGATTCGGAAATGGTCTCTTCGAGCCGATCTGGAACAGGCGCTACATCGATTCGGTGCAGATCACGGTCGCTGAAACCGTCGGGGTCGAAGGCCGCGGCGAGTTCTACGACGCGACGGGAGCTTTGCGGGACATCGTGCAGGGCCACGCCCTCCAGCTGATGGCGATGTTCGCCATGGATCCACCGGTCGAGTTCCACTCGGAGGATCTGCGCGACGAGAAGCTGAAGGTGCTACGCGGCGTCAAGCCGATGTCCCCGTCCGACGTCGCCACGAACACGGTGCGCGGCCAGTATGTCTCGGGCTGGGTCGAGGGCGAGAAGGTCTCCAGCTACCGGGACTCGCCGGAGATCGCGCCGGACTCGCAGACAGAGACGTTCGTGGCGCTCAAGCTCGGGATCGATTCCTGGCGCTGGGCGGGCGTGCCGTTCTACCTGCGCAGTGGGAAGGCGCTGCCCAGCCGCGTCACCGAGATCGCGGTCCAGTTCAAGCAGGCACCGCTGGCGCTGTTCGCGCGCGCCGGCGTGCCTCAGATCGAGCCGAACGTGCTCGCCATCCGCGTCCAGCCCGACGAGGGCATTCTCCTCCGCTTCGGCGCCAAGGTGCCCGGGCAGGGCCTCCAGATCCGTACCGTCAACATGGACTTCCGCTACGGGTCGAGCTTCGCTGTCGATTCACCCGACGCCTACGAGACGCTCCTGCTGGACGCGATGGTCGGTGACGCCAGCCTCTTCACTCGCGACGACGAGGTCGAGCGCGCGTGGGAGATCCTCGATCCGATTCTCAACGCATGGCAGGCCGGCGAGGGCGGGCCGCTTCACTTCTACGGCGCCGGGACCTGGGGTCCTCCGGCGGCCGATGAGCTGCTCGAGCGGGACCGGCGGGCCTGGCGCCGCCCGTGAGCCGCGCGCAGCCGCAAGCGTCAGAGGAACTGGCGGTCCATCGGCGCCTGATGCGCTTCGGCGAGGCCGAGAGCCTCGCCACGCCCATGTGGGAGGAGCGCGGCACCAGCGTGCAGGCGATCGCCGGTCACCTGGCATCGCTGTGGGATGTGCCACCCGAGATCGACGCCGGTGGCGACCCGCTGGTGACCGAGAAGGGCATGCCGCACGGGAGGGCATCGGTTCTCAACCTGATCGTGACGGTCGTCGATGAGGCGGCAGCCGATCGGGTGGTGCACACGCTGGTCGGCCTCGGGGTCAGGCATCCGTCGCGAGCGATCGTGCTCGTGCCACAGCAGACGTCAGGCGCCGCGCCGCTCGACGCCCGGATCAGCACGCACTGCAACGCGGTTTCGGGCGGCGGCGACCAGGTGTGCTACGAAGAGGTGGTCCTGACCGTTCGCGGTGAGGCGGCCGAGCACCTGTCCGGGATCGTGGCGCCGCTGCTCATCCATGATCTGCCGACCCATGTCTGGTGGCCCGGCGATCCGCCCTGGGGCGACCCGGTCTTCGAGCAGCTCGTGGAGATGGGGGATCGCGTCATCGTCGATTCGGCGGACTTCTCCGATCTGCTCGCCGGCCTGCGCCGCACCGCGAACCTTCGACGCCGTGGCGGCGTCGGTGATCTCTCGTGGGAGCGCCTGGCCTGGTGGCAGGAGCTCACCGCGCAGTTCTTTGACGCGCCGCGATTCCGTCGCTACCTGCCGAACCTGAGCCGCCTGCATATCCGGTACGCGCTACCTCCGGCAGCATCGCGCCGCCACGACCAGGATGACGATGTCGCGCCCGGTACGCCGGCACCGATGGCACAGGCGCTCCTGTACGCCGGCTGGATCGCCACCAGGCTCGGCTGGCGACGGCACCGCACGCTCGAGTCGCTTGCCGACGGCGGCTTCCGTCTCCGCCTCGAGGGCCGCCACGAGATGATCGACGTCCTCATCGAGCCGACCACGACCGACGAAGTGCGCCCCGGCGAGCTGCTCTCGGTGCGGCTGCGATCGCTGGGCGAGACGGGTGCCGCCGAGTTCATCGTCGATCGCGACGGCGATGACGCGGTGGTGGCCACGAACGCCGATGGGATGACCGCGCTCCTGCGCCGCGTCCCGATGGAGTCGCCGCGCGAGCCGGAGCTGCTCAGTTCGCAGCTGATCGTGGATGTCGCGGATCGGGTCTACGAGGACGC
>JACDBZ010000265.1 GCA_013694645.1 Chloroflexota bacterium | reverse complement strand
CTACGAGCGCTCGGATGCCTCGACGCTCTTGCTGAGCGAGACGAGGAACTCGGCGTTGTTCGGCGTCTTGCCAAGCCGTTGCATGAGCAGCTCGATGCCCTCGTTGGGCCCGACCGCGCTGAGCATGCGACGCATCGTCCATACCATCCGCAGCTCGTTCTCATCGAGCAACAGCTCCTCGCGACGCGTGCCGGAGCGGAGGACGTCGATGGCCGGGAAGATGCGCTTCTCGCTCAGCTTGCGGTCGAGCGCCAGCTCCATGTTGCCGGTGCCCTTGAACTCCTCGTAGATCACGTCGTCCATGCGGCTGCCGGTATCGACCAGGCAGGTCGCGATGATCGTGAGTGATCCGCCATGTTCGATATTGCGCGCGGCACCGAAGAACCGCTTCGGGGGGTAGAGCGCCACGGGATCCACGCCGCCGGAGAGGGTCTTTCCCGACGCCGGCAGGGCGAGGTTGTATGCCCGGGCCAGGCGCGTGATCGAGTCGAGCAGGATCACCACGTCACGGCCGGTCTCGACCTGGCGCTTCGCGATCTCGAGGCACATCTCCGCCACGCGGGTGTGATTCTCGGTCGGCTCGTCGAACGTGGACGAGTAGATCTCGCCGTCCACGTTGCGCTGCATGTCGGTGACCTCCTCCGGTCGCTCGCCGATGAGGGCAACCATGAGGAGGGCCTCGGGATGGTTTTCGGTGATCCCGGCCGCGATGTGCTTCAGCACGGTCGTCTTGCCGGCCTTGGCAGGCGACAGGATCAGTCCACGCTGGCCCATGCCGACCGGGCTGATCAGGTTGATCAGGCGCTGGGTCAGGTTCTTCTGGTCCGTCTCGAGGTCGAACATCTCATCGGGGAAGACGGGCACCAGCGCGTCGAAGTTGGGTCGGCGCTTGGCCACCTCCGGTGCGACCGCGTTGACGGTGTCGACACGCAGCATGCCCCAGTACTTCTCCTGGTCCTTCGGCGGACGCGTCTGGCCGGTGACGCGGTCGCCGGTTCGGAGGCCGAACCTTCGCACCTGGGATGTGCTGACGTAGATGTCGTCATTGGACGGCATGACGCCGTTCACGCGCAGGAAGCCGAATCCCTCGTCGACGATCTCGAGGATTCCCTCGGTCTCGCCGGACTGGTTGGCGCGCTCCTGAGACTGCGCCGGAGCAAGCTGGACGACATCGAGCAGCTTCAGGACGAGATCCGAGTGCTCGAGGCTGTCGTGGCCGTCGATCTGGTGCTCCGCCGCCAGCTCGCGCAACTCGTCGATCGGCTTCGCCTGGAGATCGCCCAGGTTCAGCCCCGGCTCATCGGCATCCGACGGGAACGGGCCGGTGAAGATCGAGGAGTACTGGCCCGACGCGTAGTCGTTGCGCCGCCGCGGGGCGTAGCCACCGCGCTGCTGCTGCGGCTGTCGACGGGGAGTCGTGTCCTGGCGGCGCCGCGAGCGGCGGCGCTGCTGTTGTGGACGCGCGTCGTCGTTCATGGCCGCGTCGCCTGGCAGGGGTGCTTCATGTAGGAAGTGACCTCGATGAGCTTCTCGGGTGCCGTTCCCGGTGCGTGGCGTTCAGTCCGTCGTGGAGGGCGAGCGCGTGCGTGGCAGGAGCGGCTATGGAAGGGGTCGACCCGGGGTTCGTGGTCACGGCCGGGGGTCGTGCGCTGAGTGCTCGGGATGGCGTCGGGTCAAAGAGTCAGACCTTGCGGGTCCCGGCACGAGTGGTGATGTTGGGTCCCCCGTATCCGCTCATCTCGCCGATGAGCCGCGTCCGAATCTGACGCAGGACGGGTCTCCAGTCCCCGGCATCATACCCGAGTTGCGCAATGACGTCATCGGTGTTCGACATCCGCGCGAGCTCGGCGGCATGCGATCGCGCTTCGTCATTCGCCCACCATTCGCTCCCGAACTGGCTTGCCAGTCGTTCCCCGATGGCGCCGGCCAACATGCTGCGCCTGAGACGGGTCACCGACGAGAAGGGCGAACCGACATCATGGAGGTACGCAGCGTCGGGCATGGCGACGCCGGTCGTGTGGCCGACGATCCCACTGAAATACGCACGCTGCAGCGGCTCTTCCCCGGTCCGGTAGAGACGCATCTCGTAGTGGACCTGGGCCAGCGACCGGCGCAGACGCCACAACCGAATGAATGCCACGAAGTCAGCGAACGCAGGGATTTCATCGGGCGCCATGCGGAGCGCTCGACTGAGCCAGCTCGGATCGCCGACCAGCGAGCTGTACAGTTCCGAGACCGCCATCGCGGGGACTTCGGCACCGGGGCTGGAACCGGCAAGGCCCGCTTCGCCGGAACGCCACCCCTCACCATGGAGCGTGCCGCTCGCGTCCCTTCCCGCCTCGCGAACCGCGCCATCAAGGTCGCGTTCACCGAACCACTGGGACCAGGCGGAGCCCCGCTCCACATGCCACAGGTCCGCGAGCGTGGCATCCCCCTGCTCGATGCCGATGAGCGCCAGGTAACGCCGCAGGGCGGCGTAATAGACGGTCTCCGACTGGATCGCCAACTCCTCGAGCTCGAGCGCCATGGCCTCGAGGTCCGTGTAGCCGGAAGAGGCCGCGGCGACGTCGCTCTCCGCGCGCCAGGCCGCAAGACGACGCCGATACTCCGGATTGAGAGCTTCGAGCGCCTCGATCCAGCCCGCGTACAGGCCATCTCGTTCGCCGCGATCATCGATTCGCGCGATACGGGACTCGAGCGCGGCAAAGGGAATGCGCTCGCCGCGCCACACGACGATCGCGTCACGCTCAGCGGCAGCGATCGCCGCGTCCGGTATGCCCGCGGGTGTACTCGTGGTCATCCGCGACGTTCCGCGGGACTCGCCGCGCGCGACGAAGCCCGTCGCGGTCGAATCTCGGGCACGACATGTCGAGCTGCGGACCCCACGAAGTCCCGGAACAGCGGATGCGGCCGATTCGGGCGACTCTTCAGCTCCGGATGAGCCTGCGTCGCCACGAACCACGGGTGGTCGCGGAGCTCGATGTACTCGACCAGCCGTCCATCCGGAGACACACCGCTGAACGCCATCCCAGCCTCCGAGAGCCGCTCGCGATACCCGTTGTTGACCTCGAACCGATGGCGATGCCGCTCGTAGGCGATCTCCGTGCCGTAGGCCGCGCGCACCTTCGACCCCTCCTCGAGTCGGGCGGGATACAGGCCGAGACGCATCGTTCCGCCCTTGTCGGTGATATCGGCCTGATCGGGCATGAGGTCGATGACCGGGTGCTCGGTGAAGACGTTGAATTCGCTCGAATTGGCGTCATCGGTTCCGAGCGCCTCGCGCGCGAACTCGATCACCGCGCATTGCAGGCCAAGGCACAGACCAAGGAACGGGATGCGGTTCGTTCGCGCCCAACGGATGGCGCGGATCTTTCCCTCGACCCCGCGGTAGCCGAAGCCACCGGGAACGAGAACGCCGGTGACGCCGGCGAGCTCGTCGGCGACCTGGTCGGGGTCGACCCGCTCGAGACGCTCGGAGCGGATCCAGCGCACCTTGACCTCGACGTTGTGATGGAGGGCGGCATGCTTGAGCGCCTCGGTGACGCTGATATAGGCATCCGGCAGCTCCGTGTACTTGCCGACGATGGCGACCTCGATCTCCGGCCGCGGTGCGCGGATGCGACCGACGAGCTCCTGCCAATCCGCGAGGTCCGGCTCGCCGCCGGGAAGATCCAGCTCACGGGTGACGAGCTTGCCCAGCCCGGCTCGCTCGAGCTGGATCGGCACCTCGTAGATGCTCATCGCCGTCTTGAGCGGGATCACGGCATGCACGTCCACGTCGGTGAAGAGGCTGACCTTGTCGAGGAGCTCGTCGTCGATCGGCTGGTCCGAACGCAGGATGATGATGTCCGGCTGGATCCCGATGCCGCGCAGCTCCTTGACCGAGTGCTGGGTCGGCTTGGTCTTGAGCTCGCCGGTGGCGCCGATCTCCGGCAGCCAGGTCACGTGGACGTACAGCACGTTGCGCCGTCCGACGTCCTTGCGCATCTGGCGGATGGCCTCCAGGAACGGAAGCGACTCGATGTCGCCGACCGTGCCACCGACCTCGACGATGACGACGCCATGCGCGGCCAGGCCACTGGTGGCGACGGAGCCGGTGCCCTCGCGCGCGACGCGGGCGATGCGCTCCTTGATCTCGTTGGTGATGTGCGGGATGACCTGCACCGTGCCGCCCAGGTAGTCGCCGCGACGCTCCTTGGCGATCACGCTCTGGTAGATGCGTCCGGTCGTGACGTTTGACGCCTGCGACAGGTTTTCGTCGATGAACCGCTCGTAGTGGCCCAGGTCCAGGTCGGTCTCGGCGCCGTCATCGGTCACGAAGACCTCGCCGTGCTGGTACGGCGACATCGTGCCGGGATCGATATTGATATACGGGTCGAGCTTCAGGATGCTGACCGGAACACCACGCGCCTTGAGGATGCGCCCGATGCTGGCCGCCGTGATGCCCTTGCCGAGGGAGCTGGTGACGCCACCAGTGACGAAGACATACTTCGGCATCGGTCCTCCTCACACCTCGTGGTGGCTCGAGCGGGCGGCGGGGAACAGGAGGCGGCCGCGCGCGAGTAGGATCGCCTTGGGTCTACTCGGGAACTGATCCTAGCGCACCGGCCGTCAGCATGTCGGGCCAGGCAGCCAGGTTGTCTACTCCCCGGTGCCCTCCGCGGATCCCGTGACCTCGCTGTCGTCCTCGAGGCCCAGGGTGCAGAGGATCTCTCGGTCGCCCTCGGTCCAGGTCTCGTCGGAGGGTGTCACCGAGGTGATGAAATAGATCGACGACTCATAATCGAGTCCGACGAATTCCTCGAAGGGACCGCGGCATTCGCCATCGGCGTACTCGAGGATCTCCTCGTCGCCCGGGTACGGCTCGTCTGAGCCGGCTTCATGGTCGAAGACGTGGTAAGTCTCGTAGGTGTGCGGGCTCTCGCAGTCGACGACAAGGACCGACTCGATGGATTCTTCGCTGGTGCTGAAGCAGTCGCCGACCTCGAGGTCGAAGACGCTGGTCTCCTCACCTTCCTCATCGGTCTCGGACGAAGCGCTCGGTTCGGTGGAAGGTTCGGTGGACGCGCTCGGCGCAGTGG
>JACDBZ010000055.1 GCA_013694645.1 Chloroflexota bacterium | reverse complement strand
TCGCCGGCACATTGATCATTGCTCGCGGCGGTCGGCTGCGCGAGACACTCGCCCTGAGGGCACCATCATCATGGAAGCGGGCTGCCGGAATCGGAGCGGTCGTATTCATCGGTATGCTCGTGGTGCTCGTCTTCGTCGATTCGGTCCTCCCGATGGGAGAGGCTCAGAGTGCCGCTTCGCCCTGGGATCCTGATCGTGCGATCCCGTATATGGTCAACGCGCTGATCATTGTCATCGTCGCCCCGGTCGTGGAGGAGCTGATGTTTCGCGGTCTCGGTTTCACGCTGCTCGCGCCCTTCGGGCAGGGGGCGGCGATCCTGATCACGGCCGCGCTGTTCGGCGTCGGCCATGGCCTCTTCGGGTTGGCGCTCGCTGCCACCGCAATCGGCTTGGGACTCGGTTACCTGCGCAGCCGCACAGCCAGCGTCTACCCAGGAATCGCGGTCCACGTCGCCATCAACGCGCTCAGCGTCTCCGCGATCGCGTTCGGGACATGACCTCCGGCTGGGGAGCGTGGTCTGCACCAGTCACGCGGGTCCCACTGTCGGTAAAGCAGCGCATCACCCATCGGCGATGACAATCGTCAGGTTCGCGGTCGAACGATCGTCAGCCGTGTCCTATGGCGTTGTCAACGGCCTCCTCGGCGCGTGGACCACAGCGACGCGGCGATCAACGGAAGCTGGAGAGGCAATCGCGCCCACCGGAGCCAGCCGGTCGGCACGCCGTCGATCGGGACCTGGCTCACGGCCGCGTACACGTTTGCCGGGAAGACGAGCACGAAGAACGCCGCCAGGGCGACGCCCGTCACGCCCCGGAAACGGCGCGGGCCGACGAGTCCGGCTGCAAGGACCAGCTCCATCAGGCCCGTGATCGCGACCAGCTCTCCCCGGAAGGGGACCGATTCGGGCAGGTGCTGCACGTACGAACGCGGCGAGATGAAATGCGCCACTCCCGCAACGGTCATGAAGAGCGCCAGGCCGATGCGCACCACGTTCTGAAGGGTCGCGCTCACTCGCCGACGACCGGGCTGAACGCCTTCACGAGCTCGGCGGGCACGCGCGTCGGTCGCCCATCGGCCACGCCAACGTAAACCCACTCGCTCGTCACCTCCGCCAGCAGGACGCCGTCGGCCGCGCGCCGGACCTCGGTGTGGCGCCGGCCGCGGACGCCGCCGATCCCGATGACGCGGACGGTCAGCTCGATCTCGTCCGCGCGGCGAGCGGGCAGGTGGTACGTGATCTCGTGACGCCGAATGAGCCACGCGCAGCCGCGCGCCAGTGCCCATTCCCGGCCGAACCCCATCGCTTCGGCATGCTCGGCGCTCAGGTGCTCTGCCCATTGGAGATAGACCGCGTTGTTGACGTGGCCGTTTTCGTCCACCTCGTACGTGCGAACGCGCCAGCGCTGGCTGAACTGAACGGGATCGGGACGCGCCGTGTCGGCCACGAATGCATGCTACCCGGTGCGGCCGATCCTGCCGGCGATCACCCGGACCTAGCCGCTCGGCACGCGCCGCAGAGTATATACGTGTATACACCGGGAGCCAGCGGCGATCCTGGACTCACGGAGCGCGGCGTAATAGCCCCACTTCGTCTCAAAGATTCGTTGCTCAACGCTGACGAAGCGCATCACGCCATCGTCCTGCTGGAATACCATGGCTTCGGCACGCGTGGCATCTACGGTGACACCCGAGGTGTAGTATGCTACTCACATGCTGACCGTGCCCCAGGCCGCCAGGCGCCTGGCCAAGAATCCCGAGACGATCCGACGGTGGATTCGATCTGGCCGGTTACCGGCCCGCAAGGTCGGCACCCAGCATGTCATCGAGGAGGAAGACCTGGATCGACTCCAAGGCGCCGAGGTGCTCCCGCTGCCCGAGTCATGGACACGAACATGGACCGGCGAGCCGATGCCCAATTGGGTGTCGATCGTCCGCCAGGAGCGGGACGAGCACTGAGCCGAATTGTCATCGACGCGAGCGCGGCGCTGTTCGCCAGCAGCGGGCCTGAGGGGTTTTCCGCGTTGAGCGCCTACGAGATGGTCGCACCACCGTTACTGTGGTCGGAGGTCACTGCCGCGCTGCGCCAGCGGGCATTCCGCAATGAAGTCAGCTCCGACCTCGCCGAGAAGACCCTGTCAACGCTGCTGGAGTCGCGCATCGAGCGGACGATGCCGTCGGAGCTGTATCGGGAGGCGTACTCGTTGGCCGCCGGACTGGGTTGGGCCAAGAGTTATGACGCCGAGTACGTCGCGCTCGCGCGGCTCCTGGGCTGTCCACTCCTGACCGCGGACGCGCGGCTGCGTCGCGGCGCCTCACGGGTGATCCAGACGATGGTGCCCGACGACGTCTGATCGGTGGTTCTGACGCCGCCTATCCTTGACTCGAGATGTAGGAATGCATACGATCAAGGTATGAAATCTGTGGTTTCGGAGAAGGGACAGGTCACCATCCCGAAGGCCGTACGCTCGAAGCTCGGGTTGCGGCCCGGCACGATCGTCGAGTTCGAGGCGGACCGTGGCCGCCTGATCGGCCGGAAGGCGCCGCAGCGTGATGTGTTCGATGAGCTGTATGGCACCCTTCAGATGGATGAGTCCGTCGACGAGTTCATCGAACGGATCCGGGGCCGGTGATCTCGGCACTCGATAGCAGCGTGATCCTTGACCTGCTCATGGGCGATCCGCGATTCGGCCCCGCATCGACCATCGTCGTGCGACGCGCGTCGGCCGAAGGCCGCCTGATCGTCTGCTCTGCCGTCTGGGCCGAGGTTTCGGCAGCCTACGATGACCCGCGCCGTGCGGCCACGGCCCTGGACCGCATGGAGGTGGAGCTCGTTCCGGATGACCGCGAGGTCGCCGCCATGGCCGGCAAGGGGTGGCGCGCGTATCGACGGGCCGGCGGGACTCGTCGCCGGGTCCTGACTGACTTCCTGATCGGGGCTCACGCGGGCGTCATGGCAGACCGCCTGGTCACGCGCGACCGCGGATTCTATCGCTCCCACTTCACGGGTCTGACAATCCTGAGGCCCTGATCGGGCCGGGTCCAGTCGAACAGGCGGCATTCGTGCCTCAGGTCCGAGAGGATCTGAGGCGGGTGCTGGACCGATGACGGACGTCCTCGGCCCGACGTGGCATCCGTGCGGGTGGCTCATCATACGGTCCCTTGCCAGACCCCTACGGAGACGATGCTGGATGACGCTTGACATTACAGTTGCTAGAACGTTTAGGGTGTGCCGCATGAGGATTCGCGCCCTGGCCGATCAGCTCGGCACAACGCCGCAGGCCATCCGCTTCTATGAAGCACATGGCTTCCTGCCGCTCCCCCAGCGCGGGGAGAACCGATACCGCGACTACCGGGAGGCGGACGTGGAACGATTGCGGCTGCTGCTTGGTCTGCGCCAGCTGGACCTGCCCCTCGAGCAAGCGGCTGGATTGGCGAGCATGTGCGCGGCAGGGCGATGCGACGAGGTCTCTGCGGAGCTGCGCGCGGCCCTCGCGGAGAAGCGGATCGAAGTACAGCGCCGGATGACCGAATTACGCTACCTCGATGAACGCCTGGCCCATCTGCAGGGCGGGCTCGCCGCGGGCGAATCGCCGAGACCGCTCATCACCCTGGGAAAGGAGAACTGACATGAGACGACATGACGACTGTTGCTGCGACAAGCATTGTTGCGGCTGCGGCACCAAGTAGCCGAACCATCGGCGCCGCACGAGTCG
>JACDBZ010000053.1 GCA_013694645.1 Chloroflexota bacterium | reverse complement strand
CTGCGCCACCCCTCAGAGCAGGCGCTGCTTCGGCACTTGCTGGACTTCCCCGATGCGCTGGCGATCGCGGCCGAGCGCCGCGAGACGCACGAAGTCCCGCGCTACTGCTACGAGCTCGCGAGCGCATTCTCCGCGTTCTATCGCGACTGCAAGGTGCTCACCCAGGACGCCTCGCTCTCGTCGGCGCGCCTCGCCCTCGTCGATGCCACGCGCTCGGTGCTGGCCAACGGGCTTGACCTGCTGGGGATCTCCGCCCCCGAATCCATGTGACCCTGCGCCGCTGCGCGGCGATACATCGAGGCAAATCGACGCGAGGCCACTCGAGCGATCATGGCTCGGGCACGGAAGCCCGCCGCCGCCGGCGCGAGGACCTCAGTCGGCCGTGTCGACCGTTTGGGCCAGCAGATCCTCGGACGAGGCGTGCGCCACCAGGATCTCGCCGTTCGACAGCTCGGTCACCGACGCGGGGAAGTCCAGCGAGTCCACCACGGTCTCGTAGGCAGCGAGGAACTCGGCGGCATCATCGGCTGAATCCCACGCCAGCTTCCATGCGACCGCGAAGGCGTCGTCGGGACCGGTCGCGATGACGGCCCGGTCTCCGCCCCAACCCACACTCGCCTCGCCGGCATCGGCTGCGGCAACGCCGAAGTACTCGAGCATGATGTTGATGCTGGCCTGGCCGATCGGTGTCGCGTCGACCTCTTCCCAGCCTTCACCCAGCGCGCCCGCCAGGTCCGGCACCGAAATACTCACGGGGGCCTCCCGGGACTCCCACTTCTCGAGGTCGATGATCTGCTCGGTTGATGCAGGCGGATCCACGTACGCCGCGTCGATCTCGGTGAAGTCGGGGCTCGTCGGATCGCCACCGGCGAGTGAGGTCGCCCAGTTCAGTCCAGCCTCGTACGGGAAGGAAAGCTGACTGACCATCCACGACGGAATGCCGGTCGTGTCCGGGACCTCGGCGCTCGAGAAGTACTCGATGATCTCGCCCTGGCTGAGGTGCTGGAGTATCCAGGACAGCATCGTGACGGTGGCGTCGCCCTCGATGAGCGAGATGCGGGCCAGGCCCCGGTCGTCCTCGCCGACCGCATCGGTCTCGAGCGAGTCAAGGCCGAACGCCTCGTCCTGGAGCGCATGCGTGTACTCGTGGGCGTACGTGATCCGAGCCTCGACGTCGACCCCGGTATCCGAAACGACCACCATCCGCTTCTCGACGTCGTCGTAGAAGCCGAGCACCTGGTCACCGAGCAGCTCGAGCTGGAGCTCGGCGACATCCTGGTCGGGGTCCAGCAGGCCAAGCGCCCGGAGCGAGATGTTGTCCCGCTCACGCTCCTCCGGCGGGTACTGCTCGTCGAAGAGCTGCTGAAGCTCTTCCGCAAGCTCCGTGCGGCTGATGATCTCCGCCGGGCCGATGTCGGCCGCGTCCAGCCCCCGGATGGCGACCACCTGCTCCTCGATCTCGGCAAGGATCGCCTGCGCCTCCGCCTCGCTCGGCGCCGACGGCTTTGCGCCTGCGCTCACTTCAGGGCTCGCCGACGGCTGCCCGCTGTCGGTGGCACCAACGGAGGGGCCAACGTCCACGGTCGGGCTCGTGTCGGGGACACGGCCGATGCCGCTGCCACTCGCCCTGGTCCCCAGTACGGCAACAGCCGCGACGACGATGATGGCAACCAGAACGACGACGAGACGGTGGGCAGCGGACATCGGCGTCATTCTACGCAGCGATTGGCGCAGGCCCGCCCAACGTTCAGGTTTCTTAAGGTGCAGCAAGCCCGCCGTTTAGATCGGCTTCCTAGTGTTCAATCTGCGAGTTGGAGATCCCCAGGATTTCTGCCTCCACCCTCCCTCCTTCGAGCCCCGGTGTCATTGGGCGGGCACCGGGGCTCGTGCTATCTCCCGACGCGCTACCATGCCCGGACCGATGGAGATCACCTGGTACGGACGTGCCTGCTTCCGCCTCAAAGGCAGGGACGCCACCGTCATCACCGACCCGTGCCCGCCCTCGACTGGCTTCGTGGCCGGCAAGCACGATGTCGATCTGTTGACGATCAGCCATGCCCACCCCGACCACAGCTACACCCGCTCGATCACCGCCGGCCTGACCCTCACGCGCCCCGGTGAGTACGAATTCAGCGATCTTCTCGTCACCGGCATCCGCACGTACCACGACGGCGAGACGGGCGCCTCGCGGGGCGAGAACATGGTCTTCGCCGTCGAGATCGACGGGGTGCACATCTGCCACCTCGGAGATCTCGGTCACCTGCTGACCGATGAGCAGCTCACCGAGCTTGGCCCGGTCGACGTCCTCCTGGTGCCGGTTGGCGGCGAGACGACGCTGACGCCTGCCGAGGCCGCAGAGGTTGTCGCGCAGATCGGTCCGAAAATCGTGATCCCCATGCACTACGCCGTTGACGGCGCCTCAAAGGACCTGATCGGTCCGGAGAAGTTCCTCCACGAAATGGCCACTGAGCCGATCCGCCAGCCCAAGGCGCAGGTCACCGTCAGCTCACTGCCCGAAGAGACCCAGGTCGTCCTTCTCGAGCCCCGTGGCCGCACGTCCTAGTCGCGGCCCCGCGACCGCGACCCCGGCCTCGGATCCGAGGACCTCAAGTCCCGCACTCGCCCGAGGCTGTTCCTGGTACGTTGGTACCAATCCTGCTATTAGAGCGTCGCAGCCATCGGTACCAAGGACTTCGGTGCCCGCGCGCACCGCCTTCTCGCCGGACAACTGGTCATAACCCTACAAGACCTCCGCGCGAATCTCATTTGACCGGTACACAAGTACCGGATTCCGTGCGTATACTCGGCATCCATTCACCGCGGCGGCCAGCCAGGTCGATGGGCGACATGCGTTATCTGGCCAAGAGAGTACAGGGGAAAACAGATGACTTATCAGGTGGGAATCAATCGATTCAGCGCTGGCCGCATCGCACTCGCGCTGCTGTCATCGATGGCGATCTTCATGACGTTCGCCTTTTCGGGCACACCGGCGGTCAGAGCGCTGACCGAGCAGTGCCCGGGCGAGCCGGGCGGCAACGGGGACAGCAAGATCGAGTCGCAGGTCGATGGCGACCTCGATGGCATCGTCCTCGTCGAGGGAACCTCGTTCTGCATCAAGGCAGGCAGCGAATCGAGCGGTCTCCTCACAGCTGACGGGACCACGACGCTCGGCGAGTACGTTGCCATTGCGGGCATCGAGGTCGGCGCAGGCAACGCGCCCAACGTTTCATACTACGTGGTCTACGCGCCCGCCGGCGATGACGACGACGACGACACCGGCGATGACGACGACACCGGCGATGACGACACTGACGGCGGCGTTTCTGGTGGCGACGGCGGGGCCGGCGGCACCGGTGGCGACGGCGTCGATCTTGGTGTTGCGGTCGGCAACGGCGGCACGGCCGTCTCGGCTGCCTACGGCGGCACG
>JACDBZ010000050.1 GCA_013694645.1 Chloroflexota bacterium | reverse complement strand
GTCAACCCAGCGGTCGCCTGGTTGGCTCACCCGGACGACGCGGATAACGACCCGGCGTGGCGGCGACCTTGCGCCCGACCACGAATTGATGATCACCGAGGGCGGCGACTCCCGTGGGGAGGACGCCCAACTGAGCCCCAAGGCGCGCGGCGGCCGCGCGCCCGGCGCGCAGCTCCTCGCCACCGATCGCGCCCTTCCATGCCAGGACCGTTCCGCCGACGCGCGTGAGCGGCAGCGCGTATTCCACGAGGGTCGGGAGGGACGCGCATGCTCGAGCGGTCACAAGGTCATAGCGCTCGCGGTGCGCGGCGTCGTGGCCGAGCGTCTCGGCGCGCTCGGCTACCACGGCGACGTTGGAGAGGTCGAGCGCTTCGATGAATCCGCGCATCGCATCGGCCTTCTTGCGTGCCGAGTCGACCAGCGTCCAGGCCACGTCGGGGCGCGCGAGTGCCAGGACGATGCCCGGCACACCACCGCCGGAACCGAGGTCGAGCGCATGCTCGGGCGCCTCCGCGTCGAGCATCGGCAATGCGCTCAGCGCGTCGAGCAGGTGGAGGCGCGCCACCGGCCCCGGATCGACGATGCGCGTCAGGTTGTGGCGCCCGTTCGCATCGAGGAGGAGCCGAACGAAGGCCTCGACACGATCCAGGAAGTCCCCGGGCAGCGCGAACGCATCGGCCTCGAGCAGTCGGTCAAGCTCGCGGCGAGCCGCGGTGGCGGCGTCGGACAAGGAAGATGCTCCTTCGGATGGCCTTTCGGTCTTCCCACGCAGATGATCGGCGTCGCGGCCGGCTCTCGCATCGGCCCCGAATCATCCACCGGTTACCGTACTCGGTCACCCGCAGAAGCAGGAATCTCAGCCTAGCAGCGGCGGGATGTGGATCACAAGCGCATTTATCCACGATTCACGCGGGCGACGCCGATCTGTGGATAACCCGCACCGATATACTCGGAACCGATGGCGTCCGGTGTCGAGCAGCAGGCTACGATCGAGGTCACGTGGCGGCTCACATGACCTCGGATTCGCCACCCCGCTTCGCGCACGACAGCGAGGCGGAGCTGGCGAGGATCCTCGACTACTACGGTGTCGCATGGCGTTACGAACCCGACGTCTTCCCCATCTCCTGGAACGCCGACGGCGCGGTCATCGAGTCCTTCGCGCCCGATTTCCACCTGCCGGAGATCGACCTGTACGTGGAGCTGACGACGCTGAAGCAGTCGCTGGTGCGCAAGAAGAACCGAAAGCTGCGCCGGATGCGGCAGCTCTACCCCGAGGTGCGCGTGAAGCTCTTCTACGCCCGTGATTTCCGGGCGCTCATGCTGAAGTACGGTCGCCTCGACTTTCTGACCGATGTCGCCGCCGCCAACGGAGCCCACGCCATGACCGGCGCCGGCAATGGCACACGATGAGCCTGCACGACGACGTCGAGGAGATCCTGCTCGACTCGCAGACCGTCGCAACGCGCGTGGCCGAGCTGGGTGCGCAGCTCTCTGCCGACTACGCCGGCCGCGACCCGGTGCTGGTCAGCGTGCTGAAGGGCGCCCTCGTCTTCCTGGCCGACCTCATGCGCGCCATGGACCTGCCGTCGAGCATCGATCTCATGGAGGTTTCCAGCTACGCCGGGACCGAGACCAGCGGGCAGGTGCGCATCCTCAAGGACCTCTCAAAGCCGATCGAGGGGCGCGATGTGATCGTGGTCGAGGACATCATTGACACCGGGCTGACGCTGAATTACCTGCTCGGCTACCTGGCCGATCGGCAGCCCGCCTCGATCAAGATCTGCTGCCTGCTCGACAAGCCCGCGCGGCGCCTGGCCGATATCCCGATCGACTACATCGGCTTCACGATCCCGGACCGATTCGTGATCGGCTATGGCCTGGACTACGAGGAGCGGTATCGCAACCTGCCGTACATCGGCGTGCTGAAGCCGTCCGTCTACGGCGGCGCGCGGCCGGAGGGCTAGATGGCGGAAGGGGGTGGACGGCGCTTTCGCGTGCTGATCCTCCTGGGCAGTTTGGCCATGATCGGCTCCGGCTTTCTGCCCTGGTGGCGTGCCGGCGGTGATTCCGTTTCCGGCGTGCTCGTGCCGGCGCAGGAGGGGATCGGCCTCGAGGGCCCGGGCATCATCATCTTCGGAGTGGCCGTCGCGGCGCTGGTGCTGCTCGACATCGGCTACATGCGAGGCAGATGGGGATTCATCCTTGACTCGCCATGGGTCTACCTGGCGCTGGGTTCGGTGGCTGCCGCTGCGCTGGCGTACCGGGGCTGGGAGCTGTGGTCGGTCGGCTACCTCCCGCTGCCCCAGCAGTCTCCCGGCCTGGCGCTTGCCGCGGTCGGGGTCGCGCTCGT
>JACDBZ010000038.1 GCA_013694645.1 Chloroflexota bacterium | reverse complement strand
CTCGTCGCCGTCACGTTGGCCGGCCTGCAACCACCGCGGTCTGCAGGCGCTCCCGCCGAGTAAGTGAAGTTCCGGTGAACTTGAACGTCAGTGGCCAGGGGCGTGCACACGGGTGAGGGTCATGAGCCGCGCTGCGAAGCTGCCGGTCGCCTCGCGCAGCCAGATCAGCGGC
Source organism: Chloroflexota bacterium (assembly GCA_013694645.1). GTDB lineage: Bacteria > Chloroflexota > Limnocylindria > QHBO01 > QHBO01 > JACDBZ01. Next base: position 7,364 of record JACDBZ010000038.1, on the reverse strand, counting down.
CATCGGGCTGGGATGCCGGTGCCGCGAGAAGCGATGCGCGCTTCCTTCACCAGGCGAACATGGTCAGCCTCGGCGATGAGCTCGTGCTGGTGGATCTCGGCCAGCTCATGGATGGTGTAAGCGTTCATTTCGTCCTCCGTCTCGGGTCCGCGTATTGTGAACTGCGGTCATCATCGCTCGGTACGTTCCGCGGACGCGATCCGGGAGCAGACCCGCTGAAGGTCAACACGACCACTCATGTTCTGTCACGGAAACCCTGCCGGAGATGTCACCTGGGCGACGTGGGGTGCGACCGGGTCGGATCGCGTTCGGCGCGACAGCGTTGAGGGGTCTACGGCGCGCCGAAGTCCTGTGCCTTTCCCACGAGGCTCTTCCGGACCGCCTCGGCCTCCGGTTTGATTCCCATCTCCTCGAAAAGGGTCAGCGCCCGGTGGAGCGTCGCCTCGCTCTCGGTGGTGCGTCCCACTGCTCGGAGCGTTTCGCCCCAGGCGCGGAGGACGCGCGCAAGCTGTGGTCGCGCGCCGAACTCCTCGAGGATGGCCGCGCTGGCCTCAAAGTCGGCCATCGCCGCGTCGTGGTTGCCACGCTGCCCATGTGCCTCTGCGCGCTTCTGGAGAATGCCCGCCTCCCCGAATCGATTCCCGATCGAACGCGCGGTTGCGAGTGGCTCGTCCCAGCTTGCCTCGGCCGCCGCGAAGTCGCCCAACGCGCTGACGCTGGTGCCGAGCCACGCCTGGAGGCTCGGACGCCAGAACGTGCGGTCCACGACGAGCGCGAGCTCGTGTCCGCGCTGGAGCGCCTGGCGGGCCTCCTGGAAGCGACCCTGCCGCTGGTAGACATCGCCGAGCACCCACGAGCTCACGACCGCACAGGCCGCGGCTCCGGTTTCTTCGGCGCGCGCCACACAGGAGCGCGCAATCGGGATGGCCTCGTCCAGCTGTCCGCGCTGAGAGCGGACGATGGATTCGGCGATCTGCGCGTCGAGCTGGGCGATCAGGTCACCGCCCGCCGCCAGCTCGGTGGCGTACTTGGCCGCCTTCTCGGCCTTGTCGAATTCGCCGAGATGTGCGTAGCCCATCGCCAGGGCACCTCGTGCGAAGGCCGCCCCGATGAAGTCATGCCGCTGCTCGAGGAGCGGGACGGCCTTTTCCAATTCAGTGACACCATCGCGGATGGGACCGGTGAAGACCTGGGTGATGCCGATGACGGCGAGCTGCAATGCCCGCAGGGTCGGGTCATGGAGCGCGTCCCCGATCTCGCCGACGCGATCGAGAGAGCGCTTGACCTCCGGATCCGACGTTCGCTCGCCGCGTCCCATGCGGGCCATGGCCAGCGCCAGATGGATCGGGGCCAGCAGATCGAGATCGCCGAGTCGCTCGGCAACCGGGACGATCGATTCGAGGTCGCCGATGATGTCGTCGAGCGGACGAAAGGTCCAGCCCGACCGCCCCCTGCCGAGCTCGATCTCCACACGCCGGCGCCGGGTCGCTTCGTTCTCGGTGTTCGCGGCCGGCGGCAGCAGCGTGGCCGCTCGGTCGAAGGCCGAGTACGCCTCCGCAATGGCGTTGCGATCCATCGCGAACCGCCCGGCCGCCAGCAGGTAGTCGACCGCCTTGTCCGTGTCCCCGGCTTCCGAAAAGTGGATGGCGAGGATGCCGGCGAGCTCGCCGCCGCGGTCGGGGTAGAGGGCTTCGAGCGCCTCGCCCACCAGGCGGTGCAGTTCGCGCCGCTCCTGTTTGAGAAGCGATCCATATGCGGCGTCCTGGACGAGCCAATGCCGGAAGAGATACTCCAGTTCCGGCCGGGACGTCACGAGCCGGATGAGCCCCTTGGCCTCGAGCGTGTCCAGCTGCGCTTCGACGTTCATTGGCCGCCCCGCACTCCGGTCTCTCCGACGACCCGCTCGAGGACGCGGACCGGAAACTGTCGTCCGATGACCGAGGCGACGCGCAGGCTGCGCTTGGCGTCGTCCGGTAGTTGATCGATTCGGGCGAGCAGCAGCCCGTGCAGCGTCTCGGGGATCTCGACCGAGGCCACGTCCGCGGTCGCGACCCACTGATCGTCGCGGCGCTGGATGACCTCGCGCTCGATGAGCATGCGGATGACCTCTTCGACGAAGAACGGGTTTCCCTCCGCACGCTCGAGGATCGACTCTCGGACATGATTCGGCAGGGACTCGATTTCCAGCAGATTGGCGACGAGATCGCGGCTGTCGGTGTCCGACAGCGGCTGCAGATGCATCTCGACGAGGCGCTCGCCGAACTGCTCTCGGCCCTCCGTGACCAGCCGCCAGCCGGGCGAGTCGGCGTCGGCCCGGAGGGCGGCAATGAAGAAGACGGGATGCTGCGCGGCCAGCGGCAGCAGCTGGCCCATCGACACGACCGATGCGGGGTCGGCCCAGTGCAGATCCTCGCAGATCAGCACGACCGGTCCGCGGCTGGACAGCGCGCGGACGACGCGATGGATGGAGGCGATGTAGCGACCCTGCATCGTCTCGGGATCGAGCAGCGCCCGATCGGTCTCCTCCGGATGCAGGGGCAGCGCCAGGAGATGGGCAAGGAATGGAGCGGTATCGCGGGCGTCCTCTTGGAGCAGGGCCGCGAGCTCGCGATCGAGCCCAGCGCGCGCCTCGGTCTCCGACTCGGCGAAGGGGATCTTGAGGGTGAACCGAACGAGATCCTGGAGCAGGTGATACGGAAGGTTCCGGCCGTATGAGACACATCGGCCCTCCAGCCAGGTGGCGGGAGCACCCGCCTCGGCGTCGGCTCGCGCATCGTCGGTCACCCAGCGGCGGAACTCGGCAAGCAGGCGGCTCTTGCCGATGCCGGGCTCCCCGATCAGGAACGCGACCCGGCTGCGCCCGGCCTGGACGACGCCGTACAGGGACTGCAGCGTTTCCAGCTGTCGGTCACGGCCGACCATCGGGCTTTCCAGGCCGGCCCTTTCGAGGCCACGCCTGCGGCCCGGGATCGCCCTGGGCGCCAGCACCCGGTAGACATGAACAGGCTCGGTCTTGCCCCTCACCGTGATTTCGCCGATGTCCTCGGTCTCGAACGCATCGCCCAGGAGTCGATGCGTGCTGGCGGTGATGAGCACGGAGCCCGGCTCGGCGGCTGCCTGCACCCGCGAGGCGACGTTCATGGCATCACCAAGGGCCGTGTATTCATAGCGAAGGTCTGTACCGACGTTGCCGACGACAACCGGCCCGCTATTGATCCCCGCCCGGATGCGGAAATCGAGGCCGTGCGTTGCTTTCAGCTGACGGGCAAACTCGTCGATCGCCGCGACCATGTCGAGGGCAGCACGCACGGCTCGGTCCGGGTCGTCCTCGTGGGCAACCGGTGCACCGAAGAACGCGACCATCGCATCGCCTTGGAGCTGCGCGATGGTGCCCTCGTATCGGAAGACAGCCTTCGACATCTCGTCGAAGGCTTCATTCATCATCGCCGTCCAGTCCTCGGGATCCATCCGCTCGGCGAGGGTGGTCGATCCGACGACGTCGGCGAACAGCGCGGTCACCGGCTTGCGCTCGCCCGTCAGCTTGGCCGTGCGCATCTTGTCGATGAGGGGCGATGGCGCTGCTGCGGATAGCCGAGCCTGGCGAGCCTGGTCCGTCTCGGTGGCCTCGCTGAGCGCGTGGCCGCAGGTCGCGCAGAATCGCGCGTCGGCTGGGACAGCCGCCTCGCAACGCGGGCAGGAGAGTGACGGAGATTCAACCATCATCCGAGCCCGATGCTAGCACCGGCGTCTCGCACGGGCATCAACAGCCACCTACTCCCACGCCCGGCAACGGCGGCCCCCAAAAAGTCGCCTCCCACCATGGGTGGATACACGAGAGCCGCCCGGCGGACCGGACGGCTCTCGTCGACGTGGCGGAGATCGGTGCCTCAGCTGCCGGGGATGAGCATCAGCAGCAGCTGGCCGTCCTCCCGCCGCTCCCTGTACGTCTGGGTGGCACCACTGATCGGCGCCACGTACGTCAGCGTCTCCGCGCCCTCCGACTCGTTTACGTGCGACTGCACATCGAGCGCCCACCAGCCGGTTCCGAACCACTCGGAAACGTCGACGATGCCGCTCGTTTCAGCCGTCGGCTGAGTGGCGGTCGCGACGTGCGTCCACGTTCTGGCCGCCAGGTCGTAGCGCCAGATCTTGGCGTTGGAGGTGTCTTCCTGGACCATCAGGCTGTGATGGCCGACATCCAGGTTGTCGGGGTTGCGCATGCCGATGCTGCCAGCATCCAGGAGGATGGTGAGTGAGTCGACGATCCGCGGGTCCTTCTGGTTGAGCACCATCTTGAAGACGCGACCGTTTGAGGTGGTTCCACCCGACGCCAGGCGAGTCAGCCGGCCCGTTGCCGGATCCTCTGCCAGGCGCGACGTGCCGGTATCGGCGAAATACACCGTCCGTGGATCGTCCGGGTCGTAGGCCACATCCTCGACGCGCACGAACTGGAAGACGTTGTTCTCGTTCGACCAGTTCTCCAGAGCGTCCTGGGGAGCCTCATCGGTAAGTCCACGCGCGACGTCGGTCGGAACGTGGATGAAGCGACCGCTGAACGTGTCGCCGGGATTGATCTCGAGATAGTCATTCGCGTCGTTGAACGGATCATACGAGTCGATCGTGCCGTCGTCCGTCGCGGTGACCTGGAACGCCCACAGCTGTCCCTTGTCGGACAGGACCTGGTTCGGATCGTTCGCCGTGTGCAGATACAGCTGAGACGAAGGCGCACTGAACGTGTCGTCGCCCGACAGTGCCGCGGTCCACTTCCAGCCGCCCGGCACGACAACCGTGTTCTCGTGGTTGTGACGACCCATGCGGGTCAGCGTGGTGACGTCGCCGGTCGAGGTGCTCAGCGCGGCAGCGTAGCCGGCCTGTCGGTACGGAGCGATGGCCGGATCCGACCCGTATGGTGCGCCCGCCGGAACCGGGACGATATCGTTCGACTCCTCGTTCACGAAGAACGTGTAATCAGCAAAGCCCTGTTCCGGGCCGGCCATGAACGCGGAGCAGAAGCGGAGGAATCCGAGGTCGGGCGACAGGGCGACGTCAAGTCCGACGACCTGCTTATCGGCGACATCCACGGTGACGCGAGAGACCGAGGAGTCCTGGAAATCGGCAAAACCACTGAACGGGACGTGCGATTGCTCGTGCGCGACGTAGAGGTCAACGGTCCCATCGCCCGGCACGGCACCGATGCCATCAGGGATCCCTTCGAATGTGACACCGGCGTACTGATCTCCGCTATTGATGAGCGGAACGACCTGACCGGCGCCGGCCGCCGGCTCGAGCTGCACGTAGGGCGCGGGGTTCGGAAATCCGTGATCCCCGAGGGCCGAGGCGGGTAGTGCCACGGCGACCGCCATTGCCAACGCGACCGCGGTCCCGCCCTTGCGTCGGCGGCGCAATGCGCGAACATCCATGGGAGAAATTCCTCCTGGGTCGGAAGGGTCCGCAATCGCGGCCGCGTGCTGGTGCGGTCCGGTGCAGACGTGTGTCACCTCCATAGTGCGCCGATCGGCCCGCTCGTGCCACCCGCGACCGTCGACGGTGGTGCGCGGCGTCACCAGATGAGATCGCGACGGTCAGCCCGCTGGCGGGTTATCAACGGGCCCAACGACCTTCGCCAACCCTGTTGTGGTTCGCGGGGACCGTAGGCCCAGCTCAGGGAAGCCCTTCATCCCATAGGCCGCGTACCATCGCAGGGGGTCGTCCCACTCGTCGTTGTGTCGTGAGGATGGGCCTGCGGCCCACACGGCCCTCTCTGACAACACAGCCCGGGAAGGGCAAGCTCGCCATGATGGCGAGCGCAACGAGAGCGGCGTGCGTGAGGCGAGGCGGCATCTCAATATAGCCACGCCGCCAAGGCCGGCGACACCTCAGGCGGATCGGACCTCATCCGAGGCAGCCACCGACCGACCAGGTGGTCGAACGTCGGCCGCCGGTGCGTCAGCGAGCGCAGCGACCAGCTGAGCGAGGTACGGCTGCGCGCCGAGTCGCTCAAAGATGGCGCGAGCCTCCTCGGCGACGCGTTGGCGCCCGGCCGGCTGCAAAGCGTCGGCGACGATCGCGTCCAGCCCCGTAATGGCGACCACCCAGGGGAGATTCATCTCTCGAAATAGCCGGAGCGACTCGAGGTAGTGGGCATGGGCATCGGCGCGACGACCTTCCACTGCGGCCAGCGCGCCCTCGAGCGCGGCGCGATGGGCGCTGGTCACACGACCTTTGCGGGCTCGAACGAAGGCAGCCTGCATCTCGCGGATGGCATCGGCATCACGCAGGCGCAGCGCCGCGCGACCCACAATCGGCGGGGCGCCGTCGATGGCGGCCTGGCCCGCCCACGCCAATGACGCCCTGCCCCGATCGACGACTTCGCGATAGCCGCCCGACGCCATCAACGCCGTCCAGGCGGCGTATTCGCTGATCCCGCGGTATTGTGGGTCGTCGAACCCCGCTGCGATTCGCGTCAGCTCGGCAGTCCGCTCAGCCACCGGCTCGCCTCGTGCGGCGAGGATCTCGACCTCGGTCGCCCCCAACCAGAGGCGCTCGGCGGGCTCGGCGTCGTCCCAGATCGGATCCCGAGCCTCCTCGAGCGCCCAGTCCCAGTCACCCACCTGGATCGCGGCGGCGGCCGCGTTGCCGAAGAGATAGCGGAGTCCTAAGCGCTGGCCCCAGCGTCGCGCCTTCTCCGCCCCGTCCCGTGAGACCCGATATGTCGCTTCCGGGTCGTCCGGTTCGAGTGCGTACCCCAGATTGCCCATCGCCCGCAGCATCGGGTCGTGGAAGTTGTGACGGTCGGCCAGCGCGATCACCCCCATGAGCGAGGAAACCGATTCGATCGGACGGCCGATGTTGGAGAGCGAGACAGCGCGGGTCGTGAGCAGCTCGATCGCCAGCGCAGTCAGACCACGCGCTTCCGCCGCAGGAAGGGCTCGCTCAGCGATCGCAACCGCCTCGTCGAAGCGTGACCTGCGCATGGTCAGCTTGGCGAGCGACTCCGCGATCTCAACGTAGCCCTCGTCATCCGACGTTAGGCCGGGCTCGGCCATCGCATCGGTCAATAGTTCCAGGGCGCGTTCCTGGTGGCCTTCAATCAGGATGTTCCCGAGGTGCCCGACTGCCTGCCGCCGGGCGACGCTGTCTCCCAGCTGCGTCGCCAGCTCGATCGCGCGCTCGAGATGAGGAATGGACGCTTCGACCTTTCCCGCATCCGCTGCGAAACTTCCCGCTTCCCGGCGAAGGCCGAGCTCATCGCCCGGGCCCGTGGTGACCTCGAGGGCCAGTTCCACGTAAATGAGCGCATGGCCGGGCGACGCGAGCGCGCTCGCGCGTGCCGCCGCGCCCCGCAGGGCCACCCGGGCTTGCGC
>JACDBZ010000259.1 GCA_013694645.1 Chloroflexota bacterium | reverse complement strand
GGCGAGACGCTGCGCCTCAGCCGCCGCCGGGAAACGCTCGAGGATCTCGTCGCGCGCGACGCCTAGCCGCGGCGGCCGAGGTTGAGGATCCGGTAGACGGTGGCGGTTGCGACGCCATACACGACGTGCGCGCCCATATGCATGAGATTCGTGGGCGCTGGATTCGTGCGCGGATCGCGCTGGAGCCGCATCGCGGGGAGGAGGGTGTCAGCCACCACTCCCACCAGCACGCCGAAGATCGTTCCGTGGACGAGGTGGGGCAGCTTCAACGTCGACTGCATGACCGCGAAGAAGGCGCCCCACGCCGCTCCATACGTCCAATGGACAGCCTCACCGGCCGTCGTCTTGGCGTCTGCGTCCAGGGGTTGTTTGACGACCCCCCTGGCGACCCGCTGCGCCAGCGCCTCGTTCGGCGAATCAGGCGCTGTGGGACCGGGGCGTTCGGCCGGAAGCTGGATCCCGAAACCCTCGAGCATTTGGGGAGCGCGTTCCATGAACGCGCTCATCACGGCCGTTCCCGCAGCCCCGGCCAGGGCACCTTTGACGATCACCGTCAGCGGAGCTTGATGTGTTCCCATGCTGGACCGATGCGCAAGCGCGGTGCCAAGTCGCCGCGCGCCGCACTGGTCGCGAGTGTTTCGGCCGCAGCGTATATACGTATATACTCCGCAGTGGCCCAAGTCCTACACGGTGCCGCGGGCCGAGGTCGAGTCGCGGACGACGATCTCCGGGTCGAGCAGCACGGGTGAGATGCCCAACCCATCGTCATGGCCGGCGAGCAGATCGGCAACGTGTTCGACCGCCCATCGACCGAGCGCCTCGGTGGGCTGGCGGATGGTGGTCAGCGGCGGATCGGTCCAGGCTGCCAGGTCGATGTCATCGAATCCGACCACCGAGACGGCCTCCGGTACGCCGATGCCCGCCCGGCGCAGCGCGCGCAGCGCACCGATGGCGGTGAGGTCGTTGTAGGCCACGATGCCGGTGATGTCGGAGTCGATGAGTGCCTCCGCGGCGTGAGCACCGCCGGCCACGCCTCCATCCCCGATGGCAATCAGAGGCTCCCCGAGCCCGGCCCGTCGCATCGCATCGCGGACTCCCTGGCGGCGCTGACCGGATGCGGCCTGGTCAGCGGGCGCGCCGATGTGGGCGATTCGCTGATGGCCAAGCTGGATGAGGTGCTCGGCCGCCAACCGCGCACCGCGTCGATGCGCGGTGGTCACGGTCGGCAGCCCCGACCCAGCGACCGTGTCGTTGACGAGCACGACCGGGACGGCAGTGCGGTGGAGCCGTTCCGCGTGCCGCCGGGTCATGCGTGACGAGACGATGACGATGCCGTCCACCCGACGCTCGATGAGCAGATCGAGATGCTCGAGCTCGCGCGCGGCGTCGTCTCCGCCGTTGGCGAGAACGATGCCGTAGCCGCGCTCGTGTGCCGCAGCCTCCACCGCCCGCACGATCTGGGGGTAGAACGGGTTGGTGATGTCGGTCACCAGCAGTCCCAGCGTCCGCGTCTCCTGGCGCTTCAGGGCGCGGGCGATGCTCGAGGGCCGGTAGTCCAGCTCTCGCGCCGCGGCCAGCACCCGCTCCCTCGTTGCAGCGCGTGCCGGGACGCTGCCCGAGAGGACGCGGCTGACCGTCGCGGTCGAGACCCCCGAGCGCGCCGCCACGTCGTCGATCGTCGCCCCCATGGCACTCAGGCGGCCGGGATCGGCTTCTCGAGCTCGTGCTCGATCTCGGCGAGCTCGGCACCACCACCCATGTGCTCGAGCAGCTGCGTCGGCGTGAGATCCGCCTTGTCGAAGGTACCCGTGCAGGTCCCGCGGTCCAGGATGGTGAACCGATCGCCCACCGGGAAGGCGTGGTTGATGTTGTGCGTGATGAGGATCACGCCGATGTCCTGCTCACGAGCCTTGGCAATGAATCGGAGCACCACGGCAGCCTCCTTCACGCCGAGGGCGGAGGTGGGCTCGTCAAGGATCACGACCTTCGCACCGAAATGGATGGCCCGCGCAATGGCCACCGACTGGCGCTCGCCGCCGGAGAGCGTCCCGACCGGCTGCGAGGTGTCGCGCAGGTCGATCCCCATCTGCTTGAGCGCCGTGCGCGTCACGCGATCTGCCAGCTTGATGTCGAGCGTCTTCAGTGGCCCGAAGCCGGACACCGGTTCGGCGCCGAGGAAAAAGTTGCGGCTGATGCTCATGAGCGGGATCATCGCCAGGTCCTGGTAGACGGTTGCGATGCCGCGCTGGAGCGCATCGCGCGGCGAGCCGAGAACCACGGGCTCGCCGTCAACCAGGATCTGGCCGCTGTCGGGCGGGTGCACGCCCGACAGGATCTTGATCAGCGTCGACTTGCCGGCGCCGTTGTCCCCGAGCAGGCAGAGCACCTCGCCGGCCCGGACGGAGAGTGAAACGTCGTGCAACGCAACGACGCTGCCGAAGTACTTGGTGAGGTCGCGGGCCTCGATGAGCGGGGCGCCGCTGGGTGTGGTGGCGGTCATCGGTCGCTCCTGGCTAGTGCCGTGTCATGGTCGCGCGCTGGCGGATGTAGTTGTTGACGATGACGGC
>JACDBZ010000022.1 GCA_013694645.1 Chloroflexota bacterium | reverse complement strand
GGCGAAAAGACGATCTCGGCGCCGAACAGGCGCAGCAGCTGCTCGCGCTCGGGGGTCGTGTTGTCCGGCATCACCACCGTGACAGGGTGGCCCAGGCGCGAGCCGATCATGGCCAGGCTGATCCCCGTGTTGCCACTCGATGGCTCGAGGATCGTCTGGCCCGGCTGCAGCGAACCATCCGCGAGCGCGGACTCGACCATCGCGCGCGCAACCCGGTCCTTGACGCTGCCGGTCGGGTTGTTGCCCTCCAGCTTGGCGTACAGGTGCACGCCCTCATGCGGGGCCAGCCGGGGCAGCTCCACCATCGGCGTATTGCCGATGGCGGCGAGCAGATCGGAGGTGGCACCGACCGTGGTCGGCATCGGCCTAGCGAAATCCTCCGGCCATGGCGGGCAGCAGGATGATCGTGTCATCGGCGCCGATCGCCGTCTCGAGACCGTCGCGGTATCGAACGTCGCGGTCATTCACGTAGACGTTGATGAACCGGCTGAGCTCACCCTCTTCGGTGACCCGGTCACGGAGCGCGGGGTGCTTGGCGAACAGGTCATCGAGGGCCTCTGCCACGGTGGTGCCGACCACGCCGACGGTCCGGCTGCCACCAGTGTTCTCGCGGAGGACCGGGGGAATGCGGATGGTGCTCACGGAAGCTCTTCTCCAGGGCGGGTCGCGCCCGTGTCAGATGACCGGTGCGCAGCACGGTTGCACGGGTGCAGGATTGCGCGGCTGCACAAACAAAGGCTGATGCGTCCGCTCATGCGCCGGCAGCGACCGGTGCGCCGCTGGCGACACCCTCCTCCACACCCTCGCCGCAGGCTGGGCAGGCCGGGTCGCGCCAGATGCGGACCTCATCAAACGAGGTGCCCATGGCATCGAACATCAGCAGGCGGCCCGCAAGCGTCTCGCCCGCGCCAAGGATGAGCTTGAGGACCTCATTCGATTGGAGCATGCCGATGACGCCGGGCAGCACGCCGAGCACGCCGGCGACGCTGCAGGCCGGCGCCAGTTCGTCCGGCGGCTGGGTCGGGTACATGCAGCGGTAGCAGGGTCCGTCGAACGGCACGAAGGTCGTGATCTGCCCGTCCCAGCGATAGATCGAGCCATGGACCACCGGTTTGTGCAGCTTCACGGCCGCATCGTTGAGGATGTAACGCGTGTCGAAGTTGTCGGTCCCGTCGACGATGACGTCGTAGTCACTGATGAGCCGCTCGACGTTGTCGGCGTTGAGCCGCTCGGCATGCTTGACCACGATCGTCTCGGGATTCAGCCCGCGGATGGTGAGCTCGCCGGAGTCGACCTTGCGCATCCCGAGCCGATCGACACCGTGCAGCACCTGGCGCTGGAGGTTCGACTCCTCCACCACGTCGTCGTCGACGAGGCCGATGGTGCCCACCCCCGAGGCCGACAGGTACAGCGCCGACGGCGAGCCGAGCGCGCCGGCACCGATGAGCAGCACCCTGGCGTCGAGCAGCTTGCGCTGCCCCTCCTGGCCGATCTCCGGGATCAGGGTCTGGCGCGCGTAGCGGCGTTGCTGGGCTGGCGTCAGGAGCTGGCGTGGCTCCTCCCATTCGCCACCCTGCTCCTTCCAATGGCCGATCGGCGCCTTCATGCTTGTCACGTTCGTGTAGCCCAGCTCCGCCAACCAGCCGGCCGCGCGGCCGGAACGTCCGCCGACGGCGCAGTGGAGAAGGAGCGGCGTATCCCTGTCGGGTGCGACCTCGGCAACCCGCTGCGACACCTCGCCGAGTGGCAGGAGCGTCGCACCGGCCACGTGCCCCGAATCCCACTCGCTCTGCTCGCGAACATCGATGACGCGATACCCGTCGCGTGCGAGGGCGACAGCCTCGGCGGCGGTCACCTCGCGGAACGGTCGGTTCTGATCGTTGGTCATGGTGCTGATCCTCCAGCAAGCACGTCCGCCTCGTCCGGCCAACGAGCCTCGGCGCCGATGACGGCGCCCTGGAGCACCTTGTAGCTGAGCAGCGCGCACTTCAGGCGAGCAGGCCCGATCGGCACACCGAGATTCTCGATGACCTCCTTCGGATCCAACGCCCGGAGCTCGTCCAGGGTCATGCCGCGCAGCTCGTCGGTAAGGATGGAGGCCGATGCCTGGCTGATGGCGCAGCCGCGGCCGTCGAAGGCGACATCGGCCACGCGCTGCTTCTCCCCGTCGAGGAGCAGGGTCATCGACATCTCGTCTCCGCACGTCGGATTCGAATCGGCAAAATGCAGGTCATGGGGATCGAGCACGCCCTTGTTGTGCGGGTCGCGGTAGTGCTCGAGGATGAAATCGCGGTACAGGTTATCCATCGTTCTCTCAGGCGGTTCCGAACAGTCGCTGTGTGGCATGGATGGCATCGGTCAGGCGCTCGATGTCGTCCAGGTCGTTGTACACGTAGAAGCTGGCGCGTGTCGTGGCCGGCAGGTCGTAGCGAGCCATGACCGGCTGCGCGCAGTGATGCCCGGCGCGAACCGCCACGCCATGACCGTCGAAGATTGTCGCCACGTCGTGCGGGTGGATGCCATCGATCACAAGGCTGATGACGGCGGCGTGCTCGTCCGGCGAAGCGGGGCCGAGCAGGCGAACCCCACCGATGTCGCTCAGGGCCGCCCAGGCACGCTCGAACAGGAAGCGCTCGTGCGCGCGGACCTTCGCCATGCCGATGCCCTCGAGGTAGCCGATGGCGGCGGCCAAACCAGCGGCCTCGGCAATCGCCGGCGTGCCCGCCTCGAACTTGAGCGGCACCTCGGCCCAGGTGGTGCCGGCCAGGGTCACCTTGCTGATCATGCTGCCGCCGGTCATGAAGGGCGGCATGGCCTCGAGAAGCGCGCGGCGTCCCCACAGTGCGCCGATGCCCGACGGTCCGAGCATCTTGTGGCCCGACAGCGCCAGGAAGTCGATGCCGAGCTCGGTGGCCGAGACCGGCATGTGGGGCACGCTCTGTGCCGCATCGAGGAGCACGAGCGCACCGGCATCGTGCGCCAGCTGCGTGATCTCAGCGACCGGGTTGATGGTGCCCAGTGCGTTGCTGACATGGTTGATCGCGAGCAGCTTCGGCTCCCTCGCCAGCCGCCGACGCAGGTCGTCGAGATCGAGCCTGCCATCATCGGTGATGGCCACGTACTCGAGGGTAGCCCCCGTCTCCGTGGCAAGCTGCTGCCACGGCACCAGGTTGGCGTGGTGCTCCATCTCGGTGGACAGGATCAGGTCGCCGGCGCGGATGTTCGTTCGGCCCCAGCTGTACGCGACCAGGTTGATCGCCTCGGTGGCGTTGCGGACGAAGACGACCTCCCGCTCGCTGGGAGCGCCGATGAAGCGCGCGACCGCCGCGCGGGCGCCCTCGAAGCGCGCCGTCGCGTCCTCGCTGAGCTCGTAGATACCGCGATGGACATTCGCGTAGTGATGCCCATACGCGTCGGAGAGCGCATCGATCACCGCGCGCGGCTTCGGCGCCGATGCCGCCGAGTCGAGGAAGGCCAGCGGCTTCCCGGACCGGTGGGGACGATCGAAGACCGGAAAGTCGGCACGCAGCGCGGCACCGTCGAAGACATCCGCCCGCTGCTGCTCGATCACCACCGGTTCGATCCGATGCCTAGTGCTGGACGACCGGCTCGGGGGCCGCCGCCTCGTCGCCGACGCCGGCAGGAAGACCGACCTGGTCGCGCACCCAGTCGTACCCGTTCGCCTCAAGCTGATGGCTCAGCTCCTCACCGCCCGACATGACCACCCGTCCGTCGAGCAGGACGTGCACGAACTGCGGCTGCACGTAGTTCAGCATGCGCTGGTAGTGAGTGATCATCAGGACGCCCATCTCGGGAGACAGGGTCGCGTTGATCCCATCCGCGACATTCTTGAGCGCGTCGATGTCCAGGCCGGAATCCGTCTCATCCAGGATCGCCATGGACGGGCCGAGGATCGCCATCTGGAGCATCTCCAGGCGCTTCTTCTCGCCTCCGGAGAACCCTTCATTCACGTAGCGGACGGAAAAGGCAGGATCCATGTGGAGGAGTGTCATCTTCTCCTCCATCAGCTTCCGGAACTTCGCAAGCGGGATGCCGGTGTACCTGATCGAGCGCTCGCCATCGGCGTCGGCAGGCTTGGGATGGTGGATTGCGTTGTAGATGTTGCGCAGGAAGCTGGCGACCGTCACGCCGGGAATGGCGCTCGGGTACTGGAAGGCGAGGAAGATGCCGAGCCGCGCGCGCTTGTCAGGTGACAGCGCCAACAGATCCTGGCCGCGCCAGGTGACGCTGCCGGAATCGACCCGGTATTCCGGGTGACCCATCAGGGTGTAGGCCAAACTCGTCTTACCCGAGCCGTTCGGGCCCATGAGCGCATGGACCTCGCCCTGCTTCACGGTCAGGTCAAGGCCCTTGAGGATCTTCTTCTCGCCGATGCTCACTTCGAGCCCGGAGATCGCGAGTTTTTCGGTCATGCGTTCCTTGCTTCCTGCTCAGGTGTGGCTGAATACCGCGCGGCACGGCGACGGCGGACCTCCGGGGGATAGGGCGGGCCGCCGGCCGTCGCGGCCACCTCGGCCAGGTTCGTCGCTCCGAGCGTGACGGAGAGTGATTCGTAGACGCGCTGAAAGACCTCGTGCACGCTGCATGGCTGCGGCCGGTCGCAGTGCTCGCGGTCCTCGGCGCCTGCGCAGGGCATCTCGAGCAGCGGGCCCTCGAGCGCACGGATGGCGTCGATCATGGCGATTTCGGCAGCCGCGCGCGCAAGTCGGTAGCCACCCGCCTGCCCGCGCGTGGCGGTCACCAGGCCCGCTCGACGGAGGTCTCCGACGAGCTGCTCCAGGTAAGCGTGGGGAAGCTTCTCGCGCCTCGCAATCTCGGTCAGGGACAGGCATGAGTCGTCCTCGCCCGGGCGAGCCAGCGTGACGAGGACCCGGATGCCGTACTCGGTACGCGTGCTGATCTTCATCGGCTCACAGCCTGATCCGCACTTCGTCACCGTCGAGAACGGTTTCATATGCGCTCACCGGTCGGACCGGGGGCAGGGCCAGGACGCGTCCGCTGAACAGGTCGAAGCGGCCACCGTGGCGCGGGCACTCGACGCCGGTCTCGTCCAGCTCGCCCTCGCCGAGCGTGCCGCCGTCGTGGGTGCAGATGTTGTCGATGGCCCCCCACTCGCCGTCCTCGGTCAGGCCGATGCACAGCGAGCGTCCCTCGACCTCGATGACGCGGACCGTTCCGGGCTCGACGTCACCAGCGCGTGCAACCGTCACGAAGCCACGAGCTGTCTGTTCGAGGGCGGTCACGACAGATCCTCGGTTGTACCGATGCGCCGCGCGAGCGCGGCGAGGATCCTCTCGCGGATCGTTTCGTCCTCGATCTTCGCAACCACCTGCTCGAAGAACCCACGCACGATCATCCGCTCGGCTGCCGATCCATCGAGGCCACGCGACTGCGCGTAGAAGAGCGTCGTTGGGTCGATTGCGCCGGCGGTCGCCCCATGTCCACAGCGCAGGATGTCGTTGGCCTCGATCTCGAGCACCGGGATCGGTTCGGCACCGGCCTGCGGGCTGAGGAGCAGGTTGCGGCATTCCTGGTAGCTGCTCGTCTGCTTCGTGCCGTGCCGCACGTTGGTGATGCCGTAGAAGGAGGCGTGCGCGCGGTCGTAGAGCGCCGACAGGTAGAGCAGGTCGCTCGTCGTGTGATCGG
>JACDBZ010000019.1 GCA_013694645.1 Chloroflexota bacterium | reverse complement strand
AGCGGCGCCATGAGCTTGCGCTTGCGGATGTCGAAGCGATACCCCGACGGCAGCGAATGCAGCGTCACGCCCGAGACCATGATCGGTCGGTGGCGCTTGACCTCGTAGGCGTCGGTCTGGATGTGCGCCGGGTCGATGATCGTGACCGAGCCCTTGCCGAGCACCTCGAGGATTCCCTTGGGGCTGACGAGCGCCGCGGTGTCCTCGTCGATGCCGATGCCGAGCAGCGCCGGCGACTGCGCCACCAGCGCGAGGAGGCGACCGAACCGGTTGCGCTGCTCGAAGTGCTGGTCTATGAGTACGTCGGGCAGCAGGCCGAGACCGGCACTCATCTGCGTCATCCGCTGCTTCGGCGTGGCACCACCCGTGCCGAAGGCGACCATGTAACTGGCGATCGCAGATGCGCCCGCGCTCGTGCCGGCGATCATAGCGCCGTGCCGGTGACGCTCGAGCAGCGCCTTCCCCAGCAGCGTGCCCCCGATCACGCTCGACAGGCGAAGCTGATTGCCGCCGGTCATGAAGATGGCAGTCGCGTCGTCGAGCTGGGAAACCAAACGGCGGTCGTTCGCGTCCTCGCGCACCAGCGGGCGCATGCCGCGGACGTCGCCGATACCCATCTGGCGGAAAAGCGACAGATAGAGCTGGGTTGCCTCGTCCCCTAGCGAGGAGGCGGTCGAGATGATCACGATGCGCGCCTCGCTGCCGCCGGCCAACGCGACGAAGCGAGCCAGGATCTGGCGCTGGCGCAGCTTGTCCTCGGCTCCGCCGATGATGAGGAGGTGGCCGGCCCGGGCCTGCCCGGTACCAGGCTTGGGAGGCATGGAGGGCAGCATAGCGAAGTGCGGGACCCCTCGAACGTCGCCTAGACTCGATCGGATGTCCACGACCGCGCCCGCCCGCACCGAAGTCCGGGACTACTACGAGGTCCTCGGGGCCGACCCTTCGGCCTCGAGCGCGCAGCTGCGCGCCGCCTTCCGCGCCGCCGTACTCCGACATCATCCGGATCGAGCGCCATCGTCCGAGATCGCCACCCGACGGACATCCACCCTCAACCGTGCATGGGCCGAGCTGCGCGACCCTCTGCGGCGGCTTCACTACGACCACGCGCTCGAGGCGGGTCGCGCGGACACGCTGGAGTGGCCGCTCGATACGGGCGAGGCGGCGCGGAGGCCACGCCCCCACCGCCCCGTCCGCTCCGAGCCCGGTGTCCCCAGCCCGTGGCACCAACCACATCTGCGTTCAGCCGGCGGCTTCCGCGTACCGGCCGAGGTGTTCCTCGCCGGACCGGGCGCGCAGGACCGTTGGATCGTCGAACATCAC
Source organism: Chloroflexota bacterium (assembly GCA_013694645.1). Taxonomy (GTDB): domain Bacteria; phylum Chloroflexota; class Limnocylindria; order QHBO01; family QHBO01; genus JACDBZ01. The sequence goes on along the minus strand of JACDBZ010000019.1, from coordinate 6,296 downwards.
ATCGCAGGCGAGGACTGGCGCGACCACAGCGAGCGGTACTGGCTCCGTTTCGCCGCTCGGCACTACGCCGAGCGGGGGCGGATCGACGATCTGCTGGGCATTTTGGAGCGCATCGTGGCTCAGCATCCGCCGTTTGCCGAGATCGTCGATGCCAACCTGCGGGAGGCGTACCTATCAGCCGGCGAGGAGCTGCGCGGAGCGATTCAGCTGCGGCAGATCGCAGAGCGGGAGCCGTCCGGGTCATCCCAGCGCCGATGGGCAGAGCGCGAGCTGCGCGTTCTGCTCCGTGAGTATCGCGACGCGCACGTGCGTCGGGGGCCGGCGGTTCGTCGGGCGGAGAACGCCGAATTCCTCCTCAACTTCCTCGAGTCAATCGAGATCGAGCCGAGCTTTACCGATTATCGGGCTGCGATCGTGGCCCACCGGCGAGCGGGCCATGGCGAACGAGCAGCGGAGCTGGTCGAGCGTGTCATGGCGGCGCCCGTCCCCGAGCCCGGTCGCTGGTTCAGCCTGACCCAGCTCCTCACCGAGGCCGGACAGCTCGATCGGGCCTCGGCCCTGCTCGCCGAGATCGCTCGCGGCGAGCATCCTGAATCGCTGGATCCCAGGCGCGTGCACGGACCCTGGCGACGGATTGCGGCGGCGCGCGAGCGCCTCGTGCGAGCCCGTCGTGCCGCGGCCCGCAGCGCGGGACGCTCGTGAGATTGCTCAGGCTGGATCGCCGCGGACTGGTCGGCGCCCTGGTCGGGGCAGCCACGGCGCTGATCGGTGGCTGGCTGGCGGGGTCGCTGCTTGAGAACCTGCCGTTCGCAGTGTTGCTCGTCCTGGCCATTGCGCTCGTCGGTCTCGCCCAGGGGGCCAATGCTGCGGCCTGGGCGTACGTTGCGGGATCGGTCGTATTCATCGCGGAGGCCCTGGCTCCGCACGCCAGCGAATGGGGCACTGCCGATACGGTCCGACTCGTGGCGTTCCTGTTCGGCTCGCCGGGGATCGTCTATCTCGTGCGGCGCGCCGAGACGAACGGGAGATTGGCGGACACGGCGCTGGCCACCAGCCACGAGGCGCGACTCCAGGCTGACGCCGAGCGTGAACGCCTGGAGACGGCCCGCGGTGAGCTCGACGCGGCGCTGGAGAAGGCGGAGCGCGAGCGAGCGCGGCTGGAGGAAGTGGCGGAGGCGATCCCCGAGCCCCTGATCGTCTATGACGATGCGCTGCGCGGAACGTATGGAAACCGCGCCGCGCTCCGCCTCTTCGGGCGCAGCTTCGTCGAGCGGCCGGTGGACGAGTGGGGGCGCGCGACGGAGCCGCGCGACGAGCAGGGCACACCCCTCGAACGCGATGACTGGCCACAGTTGCGCGCGCAGCGTGAAGCATTCCGGAGCCGACTCACGCTGCGCAACCCGATGTCCGGGCGGGACGTCATCGTCGACATCGAGGGGACGCCGATTCCCGGCGGCGGCGCGGTCCTGCTCCTTCGCGATATCGGCAAGGAGGAGGACGAGCGCCGGCGTCTGTCCCGATTCGCCAGCTTTGTCGCGCACGAGCTGCGCAACCCGCTCGCGGTGGCAAAGGCGCGGATCGAGCTCGCGCAGCGCGATCCAGCCCTCTCGACCCGTGCCGCCGGCCACGGGAGCCGCGCGCTGGAGTCGGTCGATGCGGCGATCGCGATCCTGGAACGCCTGGAACTCTACTCCCGCGCCGATGGCGGGCACATCGAAGCGCGTCGCGAGAGCTTCGAGCTTGGGCCGGCACTCGGCGCGGCGATCGAGCGGTTGCGCGCCCGCGGCTCCGAGCGTCCGGTGCGCGTCGACATGCCGAAGGGCCTGACGGTGCTCGGTGACCGTTACCTGAGCGAGCAGGCGATCACCAATCTGCTCATCAACGCGGACCGATATTCGACCCCCGGCGGTGCCATCGACGTCGAGGTGCGCGACGGTGAGCAGGTCACGCTCCGCGTTCGAGACCAGGGACCGGGCATCGACGAGGATCTGGCGCGGCGTCTCTTCCATGACCGCGTGACGGCCGGCCGGGGATTGGGACTGGGCCTCTTTCTGGTGCACGCGACCATGGACGCGATGGGCGGTTCGGTCCAGCTCGAGCAGAAGGAACCTGCGGCCGTGTTTGCCCTCCGATGGACGAGGCCGCCTAGGTGATGCTGCCTGACTTGACGACGATGGGCTAATGCTTTAGCGTGCTGAAGCAATGACAGATCAGCACACTATTACTTTCCACTCTCCAAACGTCTCTCGCGCAACCGGGGAGGATCGCTGGATGAGTGATGCGACCCGCGAGCTGGCGTTGGCGGTTGCGACCCTGCGCGACGAGGACGAGGCACTTCGGTTCCTGCGCGATCTGTGCACGGTGAACGAGTTACGGGAGATTGCCGCTCGCTGGGAGGTGGCGCGCCTGCTCGACGGCGGCACGAGCTACCACGAGATCAGTGAGCGCACGGGCGCTTCGAGCGCAACGATCAGCCGGGTCAACCAATGGCTGCGCTACGGGCGCGACGGCTATCGGCTCGTGCTGGACCGTCAGGCGCGTTCTCGGCGTCGTCGCCGATGACGACTCCATTGCGCCTTGCGGTCCCGAACAAGGGGCGCCTGGCAGAGCCGGCGATCGATCTGCTCCACAGTGCCGGGCTGGAATTCGAGCTGTCCGAGCGGCGGCTGAGCGCAGCCGTCCGCAATGCCGACATCGAGCTCCTGTTCGTGCGTACCGATGACATCGCAGAGTATGTTGCCGACGGCCTCGTGGAGCTGGGGCTGACCGGCGCAGATCTCGTCGCCGAGCATGGCGGCGAGCTGCACACCGTGCTGCCGCTGGGTTTCGGCGCCTGTTCGCTGGTCCTCGCTGTCCCGCGCGACGGTGAGCTGGCGACCGCCATGGATCTGGCCGGCCGCCGGATCGCGACCTCGTTTCCTCGCGTGACGGCCGCCTATCTCGCATCGGCGGGCGTCGAGGCGCAGGTCGTCGAGGTGCGCGGTGCCGTCGAGGTCACCCCGCAGCTCGGGGTGGCTGACGCCGTCGTTGACCTCGTGGCGTCCGGCAGCACGCTCCGCATGAATGGCCTGCGTCCGATCGCGACGCTCCTCGCCTCGGAGGCGGTGCTCGTGGCGCGCAACGGCACCGCGGACGCCGATGATCGAGTCAGCGGGCTCATCGACATGCTGCGCAGCGTTCTCGATGCGCGCGGCCGCGAGTACATGATGATGAACGCTCCGGTGGAGGCGCTCGAGCGAATTCGTGAGCTCATCCCGGGGCTCTCCGGGCCGACCGTCATGCCGCTCGCCGATCCGGCCTTCATCGCCGTCCACTCGGTCGTCGAGCGCAGCCAGCTGTGGCGCATCGTGCCTGCGCTCAAGGCGGTCGGCGCTCGGGACATCCTGGTGGTTCCCATCGAGAAGGTGGTTCGATGAGCACCCTTCGGCGGGTTGCCTGGAACTCCATGGATGAGAACGCGCGCCGCAGCTGGCTCGGCGAGCTGCGGCCGGCCGAGCCCGAGGCCGATGTGTCGCACATTCTCAGTGCGGTTCGCGAAGGAGGCGACGTCGCCCTCCGTGAGCTGACGGTTCGGTTCGATGGCGCTGACCTCCAGGACCCGTGGGTATCGCGGGCGGATTGGGAGGCGGCGTCGGTCGAGCCACCACTGGAGATTGCCTTGAAGGATGCGGCCGCGTCCATCGGTCGCTACCACGCCGAACAGCGAAACGCTCTCCGCCAGGAGCGGCGCGTTCGAACCGCGCCGGGTGTCACGGCGTGGCGCCGCTGGCAGCCGATCTCGCGCGCCGGCGGCTACGTTCCGGGTGGCCGTGCCGCCTACGCGAGCAGTGTCCTGATGCTGGCCATCCCGGCTCGCCTGGCCGGTGTCGACGAGCTGATCATCGCCACGCCGCCCGGCCCGGATGGAAGCATCGCGCCGTCCGTGCTTGTCGCGGCCCGGATCGCAGGCGTCGACCGCATTCTGCGGGCCGGGGGCGCCCAGGCGATCGCGGCACTGGCATACGGCACCGAATCCGTTCCCGCGGTCGACAAGATCTTCGGCGCTGGCAACGCGTGGGTGACCGCGGCCAAGCGCGCGGTGAGCAGTCGCGTGGCCATCGACCTTCCCGCAGGACCTTCCGAGTGCATCGTCCTGGCGGATGGCGCGGCCGACGCCGAGTTCATCGCGCTGGACCTGCTCGCCCAGTCGGAGCACGGGCCTGACTCGGTGGCGATCGTCGTCAGCGGCGACGCCCTCCTGCTGGACGCGGTCGAAGCCGCGCTTCCGCGGCTCGCGGCGGATCTCGCGACCGGTGCGCGTGCCCTCGAAACGCTGCGGAATCACGGTGCCGCCGTCCTGGTCGCGGACCTCCCGACGGGCCTCGAGGTGATCAACGCCGTGGCGGCCGAGCATGTCAGCCTTCAATGCGCTGGAGCCGATGCGCTCGCCGCGGAGGTCCGCCATGCCGGCGCCGTCTTCATCGGTCCATGGTCGCCGATCGCCGCAGGCGATTACGCCACCGGCACGAACCATGTATTGCCCACGGGATCGGCGGCGCGAGCGTGGAGCGGTGTCGGCGTCGAGTCATTCGGGCGCTGGACCGAGGTGCAGCGCCTGTCACCGTCAGGCGCTCTTCACATTTCGCCCACCGTGGCCGCCATCGCCGCGGCGGAGGGCCTGCCCGCGCACGCCGCCAGCGTTCGCGCACGGGCCGATGGCGCGGCCGGTGCGATCGACGTTGACGACCCAATCGACCTTTTTCGTCGCCCGGAGCCGGTGATCCCGTATCCGGCCGAGCCGTCCGACGAGGAGCTCGCCACGCGGTCCGGCGTCGCGGTCGACGCTGTGGTCCGCGCCGACATGAACACCCTGGGCGGCGGCCCGCTGCCGGCCGTGGCTGGTGCGCTGGAGGGGTTCGATGCCCGCCGCACCACCGAGTATGGCGACCTGGCGTACGTCAGGCTGCGTGCGGCGCTCGGCGAGAGGCTCGGCGTCGATCCACGCCGAGTCGTGCCGGGGGCCGGCGCCGACGAGCTGATCCGCCTGGTGACGACGCAGGCGCTGGGGGCGGGGGACGCCGTCGTCATTCCGACTCCGACCTTCGCGATGTTCGCCGTGGAGGCCCGTCTGGCCGGTGCCCGCGTGGTCGACCTGCCGCGATCGGCCCCTGCCTGTCGTCAGCGGGTCGGCGAGATTCGCGCGCTGGCCGAACGGGAGGCGGCACGTCTCGTCTGGATCTGTTCGCCGAATAACCCGACCGGCGACGCGTACCCGCTTGAAGAGACTCGGATGCTGGCCGCTGGCCTGCCCGCACTCGTCTGCGTCGACGAGGTCTACCTCGAGTTCGGCGAAGATAGCATCGGCGCTACACCGGGATCGACCTCCGCCATCAATCTCCAGGATGAGCTCGCCAACGTGCTCGTCCTTCGATCCTTGTCGAAATCGCACGGCATGGCCGGCGCCCGGGTCGGCTACCTCGTCGTGCCCGACCAGCTTGCCGAGCGGTTCGACGGCGTGCGCCTGCCTCTCTCGGTCGCGTCGACATCGGAAGCCATTGCCCTCGCCGCGCTGGCGGACGAACCCGGAGCGCGTGATCGACGACGGGCCGTCATTGGCGCCCGCGACCGCCTGTCCAGCCTGCTGAACGAGATGGGCTGTGACGTGCTGCCGTCGGTCACCAACTCCGTTGTCTTTCGACCCTTGATCGAGGCGGCTGCGGCCGATGCCGCCCTGCTTTCCCGCGGCGTCGCCGTGCGCCGTTTCGACACCGGCCCCATGGCCGGCTGGCTTCGCGCCACCGCGCGGCTGGAGCCCGAGGAGAGTCGTCTGCTGAGCGCGCTGAAGGAGGTCCTGTCATGAGCCGATGGGGTACCGCGGAGCGAACCACCGCTGAGACCAGCATCAGCGTCCGGGTCGAGCTTGACGGGACCGGCCAGGTGGAGGTGGACACGCCGATCGGCTTCCTCGACCATCTGCTCGTCCTGTTCGGCCGCCACGCCCTCGTCGATCTCGAGGTGCGCGCCACCGGTGACGTGCACATCGACGAGCACCACACGGTCGAGGACACGGCCCTCGTGCTCGGCCGGGCGATCGACAGCGCGCTCGGCGAACGCGCGGGAATCCGGCGCTATGGCGACATTCGCCTGCCGATGGACGAGGCACTGGCGCTCTGCGCGGTCGACCTCGGGGGCCGCGCGTACGCCGATATCGAGCCTCGGCCAGAACCTCTGACCGGTGGCAATGTCTGGCTCGAGCTGTGGCCACACTTCGTCGAGACATTGGCGCGCGAGGCGCGCGCATCGGTCCACCTGGAAGT
>JACDBZ010000008.1 GCA_013694645.1 Chloroflexota bacterium | reverse complement strand
ATCTCCTGCATGACCGGATGATGCCACGCCTCCACCAGGCAGGAGACCGCCGATCCTTCGGGCAGCGCCGCACATGATGCCTGCGCCCCGAGTCCCAAGAACGAATAGATCGATCTGTTCGGCACGTGCCAGGCGCCTCGCGTGCCAACCCGAGGGTTGAGGACGAACTGGCGCGCCGGACAGGATTCGAACCTGCGACCTTCGGCTCCGGAGGCCGACGCTCTATCCACTGAGCTACCGGCGCGCGGTCAAGTGGGCGGGGGACAAACATCAGGGGCCCGTGGGCATGGTACACGTGGCACCCGAGGGGCGTCATTCCGGCCGAGTCACAGTCGAAGGCCCCCGCCGAAGCGGGGGCCTTCATTGCTGCCGGATTCGCTAACCGCAAGGGCATCTTTCACGCACGGTTTCCCGTACTACCCTAACCCTAACCTACCCATGGCCTTGCGACCAGTAGTGAATCGCTGTGCGAACAGCATGCTCAGGATAGTCCGCCCGTTCTCGTTCGACAAGGGTCACGGAGGTTTAGTTTCCTTTACATGGCAAAGCGCTTCGGTCCGCGCTCTGGCCACTGTGCGCGCGCCGCGATCGTCTTGACGCTGCGCCAAGTATATACGTATATACGTCATGGATACGCGTGTGCAATGAGCAGCACGGACGTCAGGAGCTGGGCAAGGCCTCCGCACCGCCGGAGATCACGATCGATTCGATGATGACCGGCGTGAGCGGGAGTCCCATGCGCGGGTCATTGACCGGCACCTGGGCAATCGCGTCGACGACGCCCGTGCCCTCGATCACGCTGCCGAAGATCGTGTACACGCCCACGGCGCGAAGCTGCTGGTCGAGGTCGACGAGATCGATGAAAAACTGGCTCCCATTCGCCCGCGTGTCATTCGCCATGGCGACCGTGTACGCGTCGTAACGCAGTCCTTCGGCTGGCGGCTCGATCTCGAACTCGTACGGCGGGCCACCGGCCCCGACGCCATCGAAATCACCGCGGTTGTCGCGAGTCCCCGGGTCGCCTGCCTGGATGACGAAGCCCGGGATGACCCGATGAAACGTCACTCCGTCGTAGAAGCCGCACCGGGCAAGCTCAACGAAGCTCGCGGTGGCGATCGGCGCATGTTGGCCGTAGAGCTCCATGACCAGCTCTCCTTCCACCGCGCCGCCGATCTGGAGCGTCGCACGCTCGACACCGTCGAGCGTGGCCTGCGCCGATACCGACGTGGGCGCCTCGGTCGGGCAGGCCGGCGCCGGTGTTGGCGTTGGCGTGGAGCTGCAGGCGGCCAGGGTCAGCGCAAGACCGACCAACGTTGGGGGCGGTCTCACTGGTCGTTGCGCTCGAAGAGCCGGCGCGCGTAGCTGACCGGCATGGTGCCGCCGTAGATCAGGGTGTCATGGAAGCGCCGCAGCTCGAAATCGGCGCCCTCTCGAGCCTGGACATCCGCCTTGAGCTTCTCGATCATATGGCGTCCGAACAGGTAGGAGAGCTGATATGTCGGGGTCGATGTGTAGCGCTTGACCTCCGCGAGAGCCGCGGGGCGCTCGAAGCCGGTCTCGGCCACCAGCCGGTCGACAGCCTCATCGAAGCCGATGAGCCCGCGGTGCAGCTGCACGTCGAGGATGATGCGCGTCGCGCGCCAGATCGCGTCGGTGTGCACGATGTACCAGCCCTTCGGCGTGGCGTCGAACCCGTGCTCCTTCATCATGCGCTCACAGTAGAAGGCCCAGCCCTCGGCGAACTCGGGCGCGCCCGAGAAGAGGCGGACCAGGCTCGGGTTGGTGATGGCCGCGCTGAGCTGGAGGTGGTGTCCGGGATAGGCCTCGTGGACCGAGGTGTTGCTGATCGAGGCACGGTTGTGCTCGCGCATCATCTGTGGCGACCCCGGCGGCGTGACGATGTACGTGCCGACCGGACGCGGGTCGTATTTCGCGGGCTCGTAGTACGCCGCGAAGGGGATCAGGTGCCGAATGAACGAGGGCGTCTCGATGACGTTGAGATGGTCCTCGTCGGGTGGCGTCGCCAGGCCGTGCTCGACGACGAAGGCACGCGCCCGGTCCATCGAGTCGCGGTATTCGCCGAGCGACTCCACGAACGTGCCCGCATGATCGTCCTTGACGATGTCCGCGACCTCGGCAGACGACGCTGAAGGATCGATCTCGGCGGCGATCGCGTCCCGGGCTGCCTTCTCGGACACGAGGAGCTCCTCGCCGACGGCAAGAATCTCGTCGCCATCGACCTCGAGCTCGCGCAGGCGGATCATCTCCTCGAACCGTTCGGGTCCTGTCTTCCAGTCGGCAATCGCGCGCGGAAGGACGTCGGTGCGCAGCCAGGTCGCGTGTTCCGCCAGGGCCGCCTTGGTGGTATTCACGGATGCGGCCAGCCGATCGGCGAGGGCGTCATCCCCGCTATCGGTGCGGGCGGCCGCCAGGATGGTGTCAAGGAATCCGGGCAAGTGCTCGGTCGACTCGATGTCGATCTCGGTCCAGAGCCGTACCGGGTCTGTGACGCGCTCGCGGGTTTCGGTCAGCAGTCGGGGAGCGGCGTCGAGCCGTTGCGCGATGCTCTCGAGCCGATCGCGCAGGGGCGCGAAGTCGCGGGTGAAGAGGGGAAAGAGCGCCTCGCCGATATGCTCGGCGCCGCCCGACGACCCGGCCCACGGTCGGTACTCGGTCTGCCAGAAGAGGCCGAGGCGCGCCTGGTGGATGGCCAGGTCACGGTCGAGAGCGCGCTCGGGGCTCAGCTCGCTTGGGTCAAGACCCGAAAGCTCGTCGATCGTGCGTCGGAAGAAGGCGACCTCTTCGTCGATCGCGTCGCGGCCGCCCGACGACAGCTCCCCGTCGTGGTCGTGGATGCCGAGAAAGGTGGCTGACTCCGGCCGCATCGCCAACTGATCGCGAAACCATCGGTCGATGGTGCGATCGAAGCGGGCGTCGACATCGGAGGGAGCCAGGGCCATCGAAATCCGTACCTCAGGTGCACGCCGCCGAAGCATGGCGACATCGATCAGTGGGCGGAAGGGCTGCGCGCCTCAGCCGGCCGGGGCCAGGACGCGCCCGAGGAAGCGTAGCACCCACCCGGCGTAATCCCGTGCACAGACCTTGTTCGAGTCCGCATGGCCTCCGGCGGCGCAGACGTGCAGCTCGGTCGGTGAGCCGGCGTCGGTGGCGGCCGCGAGGATCAACTCGGCATCATTCGGTCCGATCGAGCCGTCTTCCTCGCCGTGGATGAGCAGCAGCGGCCGCTCATCCAGGCGCCGCACGGACAGGATGGCGTCGACCGACGATACGTCCTCGCCGGTCCGCATCAGCGTGCCCATCAGGATCGCCCAACTGCCGGGCAGCGAGAGCGGATAGCCACTGCGGTCAAGCCGCGCTTGGGCGGCGTGGGCCAATGTCGCATGTGTCGACTCGGCGATCACCGCGTCGACCCGTTCGTCCCGATCCGCCTCCGCGAGGGCGGCCGCCCCGCCCATAGAGACGCCGAGCACCGCGATCCTGCCAAGTCCCTTTTCGGCCTCGAGCCAGTCGATCATCGCGCGCAGGTCACGTGCCTCGCGAACGCCCTGGGTCGTCGCCGCCTCCGCGCTCTGGCCATGGTTGCGGAAGTCGAACAGGAGCAGGTTGTAGGCGTCATGGAGGATGGCCGCTCGATCGAGCATGTTGCTCTTATTGCTGCCCCAGCCGTGCGCCACGACGACGGTTCGACCAGTCGGTCCGCTACTCATGGCGGATGGGATGTACCAGCCAGCGAGCCGGACCTCGCCCACGCGCACGCCGTCACCGGCCGGTTCACCCTGCCGGGTGCACGCTTCCGGATCCGTCTCTGTCTCGAGCTGCGCGTCGGCGGCGACGTCGTAGTTGATCGCCTCGTAGTCCCAACCGAGCATTGCCGGCGTGCGGCAGTCGGCGGTGGGTGTGAGCGCGTCAGACAGCTGGCGGGATCCCTCGTACCCGACATAGCCGAGGTAGGCGGCGAGCGCGACGAGCACGGCCGCGAACGCGAAGCTCACCCAGCGGGTGATGCGGGTGCGGCGCTCGGCACTCGGATCCGGCGGCAGCTCGTAGGGCATCCGGGCCGGAGTATACGGCCGACGCGCACGGTGGCCGGCGCACCGCGTACAATCCGTCGCCGATGACCATCCGACGACCAATCCGCGCTGCCTCCGCCGCTGGAGCCCGCGGACGTGACCACCACTCGCTCGCCCCCGCCCATCTCGGCGAGGCGACCGCTGCCGCCACGGTCGGCATCATCGTGGGTGGCATCGCGCTCGCCATCACCGGCATCGGCATGCTTGCCATGGCCCTGACGATCGGCTCCCGATATGCCGGCGACCCGCCTCCGGATGTCGGCGCGCTCAGCCTCCTTCCAGCGCTTCTCGGCCTTGCGATTCTCGTCGTCGGCGGTGCGCTGACCGCGGGCGGCGTCGCCGTGCTTGCCGAGGTTCGTCGCTCGCGGCTGGTGACGGGGATCCTGTCAGGCGTCACGGCCGCAATGTCGGCAGCCGGGGCGCTCCTGGTGATGGCCCAACCGCCACCGGACGTCGTTCTGGCAATCGCCCTGACGCTGGCCACGCTCGTCTTCGGTGTGGCCGCGATCCTCCTCCTCCGGCTACGCCGCTAACGCCGCCCCCATCGCGCGTGGCGCGCATCGTGCTCATGACCGGCGCCGTGATCTGGCTGTTGGGCGGAATCGTGGGAACCGGGATTGCCGCGTTTGAAACCAACTGGCTGCAATCGCTCCTGCCGCCGCTCGCCATCGACATCGAAGCGCTCGGCGGCGCTCTGGTCGCGATGGCGCTGGCAATGGTCGCGATCGGCCTGGTGCATGTCGTGGTCGTGACCGGCCTGCATCGAGAACGCCGTTGGGCGAGGAGCGCCGGAGTGCTGCTCGCATCGGTTCTTGCCGCGGCTCTGCTCGGGCTGGCGGTGGCCGCCGTCTCGTCCGCGGTGCGGGAGCCTCCCTACGCGCCGCCACTCATCGCCGCGGCGGTAGCGGCGACCATGGGGACCGTCGCCTACGCGCTCGCAGTGGGGCGACTCGCACGGGAGTTGGGGTCCGAATCGGGGTCCTGATGGCTCCGGCGGGCTATGTTATGCTCCGCCACCGTCACTCTTCGCGGGCCCGTGGTGTAGTGGCCAAACATGCCAGCCTGTCACGCTGGAGATCGCCGGTTCGAATCCGGTCGGGCCCGCCAAGCGCTTGGTTGCTAAACGAGCAATCCGGTCTCCCATTCAGCAGACCTACCTGGGCGGTGCGGCCCGTCGCAGGCATCACCGTCGAAGCGATCGGGTGCGACCCGGCGCAGCCGGATGTGCAGGTTGCTCGACGCATCGGTTGCTGGACAGCCGATCCGAGTGCGGCTTGTCATCGGCTCGCGTGGCGCCAATCCTCGCCGGCCGGGTAGTCCCCGCGCCGCCGCGACGCGACGCTTGCGTGGTCGAGAGGTGGGCAGCGCCAACCGCCCGCGCAGCCTGTCGTCAGTTGGTCTCGTGCATTTGGACTACGCAGAGGTCGTTGCCGGCTGGGTCGCTGAACCAAGCGATCGAATGGCCTTCGCCGTGGAAGATGCCACGCGCATCCTGTTCGTACTGCGGGTAGCGCTGGAAGGTGATGCCGCGCGTCTGCAGCTCGTCGACCGCCTCGGCAATGTCGGGGACCGACAGGTTGAGGACGGTGAAGCTCGCCGGGATGTGATCGGGCTTGGGGTAGACGAGCACGCCGGGCTCATCGCCGACCCGCACCCACAGCGGACCGGCGCCGTCGGGCAACGCGCTTGAGACGTCGAGGCCGAGCGTCGCGCCGTAGAAGTCGCGGGCTGCTGCCAAGTCGTCGACCGCGAAGCTACTGAAGGCCTCCGTGACCTGAAGCCTTTCTCCTCCTCCATTCACCGAGTGCAGTGTAGACTTATTGACAGGATTCTGTCATCATGACACCATTCTGTCAATGGTGGAGGGATGGCATGACTCATGAACAGGAGTTGCTGAGCGCGCTCGCCAAGACCACCTTCCGGCTGAACGGACAGTTCCTGGCCGTTGGCGAAGAGCTCGCCCAGCCGGCAGGGCTGACGGCGGCGCTGTGGCAGGTCTTGGGGGCGGTACTGGGGTCGCCGCGCTCGGTTGCGGACGTTGCCCGCGAGATCGGTGTGACCCGCCAGAGCGTCCAGCGGGTCGCCGATGTCCTGGTGGACCGGGGACTAGCCGAATACCAACCGAACCCGGCGCACCGACGGGCGAAGCTCCTGACGCCGACGGCAGAGGGGCGCCAGGCCATCCGGCGCATCGGTCCGGCGCACGCGGCGTTCGCTCAGCGCCTCGCCGAGGAGTTTGGCACGGGCGCGCTCGAAGTCTCGCTCGCGACCGTGGCGCATCTCTCCCAGGCGCTGGAGCAGCTCGGCGGACCGCGGAGGGCACTCCGCGCGGCGGGGTGAGGTTCGTAGCGACTTCCCGGGAGTGTCTCACGCCGACCGCGCAGTAGCCCGCTCCCACTCATCGCGCCTGGCGATTGGGATGCGAATCAGCCGCTCGGGACGGAGTGTGCTAGCGCGGGCCCGTCCCCGGTCGGGCCCGGCCCGATTTGATCACCCCGGAGTCTCGAAGCTCGGGCGAGGCTTCGGTCGGAGGGGGAGCGGGTCTATCCGGCTCCTCCCTCCTCTGGCGGTCGCGGTGAGAAGCTTGGCCGCGAGCACTAGGGTGAAGCCGTGCCTCTAGGGCGTGGTCCGCATCACCGCCTTCGGCCATCGCATAACGGGGCGGGGCCAGACCGCGAGTGCCATTTCGTTTCGGGGCGGCAGATCGATCAGTCGCGTCCCTAACGCATGAAAGGCTTCTCACCCGGCCCTCATCCGACGCTCATCCACCGACCGCACGCTGCATGGCATGAATACGCGCGACATGCCGACCCACGCTCCCGCTCTGCGGGAGCCCGACAAGGGCGCCTTGTGGCGCTTCAGCTTCCGCATCTTTCCAAGGGAGGAGCGGATTTTGGAGCTCATTGTTGAGGACGGCGCCAACGTTCTGCTTGCCGCTCATCGTCCGGCAGTGCGAGTTGATCTACGAGGCGCTCACCCGCTCCCAGACCTTCAAAGGCCTGTCGACCTTCTCGGTCGAGGTCCATCGGCTCGGAAGGGAAGGCGACCAGATCGCGCGTGATGCGATCGCGCAGCTGTTTTCGGCCGGCATGGATGCGCTCGAGGTCGTCAAGTGGAAGGTCGTCTACAACCTCCTCGAGAACTGCGTCGATCGCTGCGACGACGTGGCCAAGATCATCGAACGCATCGTCGTCAAGCACGCGTGACGGAGACGAACCGATGGAGCTCTTCGACCTCAGCCTGGCGGCACGGATCGTCATTTCCGTCGGCGTGGCCCGGCAACCAGCAGGAAGGTGTGGCGGTCGACGCCGACGGGACGATGTGGATCGCCGACGACGCCGGTGGAGCGCTGCTCGCCTTCCGAGGTGCCTTGGCCGCCATCCAGGGCATCCTGACCGACAGTCCGTAGGGGGCTGCCTCCCTCCGGGGCATAGATGAGAGGACTCTCATGTGCCTCTCACCGCAT
>JACDBZ010000308.1 GCA_013694645.1 Chloroflexota bacterium | reverse complement strand
TGAGCCGGCCGATTCCAACCCATGGTGGCGCTGGGGTGTGAAGACGGTGGCGCGGCCCTCCATCCCAGCCCCTGGTGTCGTCGGAGTGTGAATTTGGCGGCGAGGCGCCGTAGGGGGGACGCAAACTCGAAACGCCGCTCGCGGCAGGCGAGCGGCGCATCGGTCAATGAAGGGAATTGGTGCCCAGGCCGGGACTTGAACCCGGATGAGTTGCCTCATACGCCCCTCAAACGTACGCGTATACCAATTCCGCCACCTGGGCCCCGAGACCGAACTAGGGGTGGTACCGAGGGAGGGACTTGAACCCACACGACCTTGCGGCCACTAGGTCCTGAACCTAGCGCGTCTGCCTATTCCGCCACCTCGGCACGGCTGCAAGCGGAGCGTTTCCGATTGCGAGGGCCGATGATAGCACGGCCCCTGCTCAGTTCTGTGGCAGCAGGTTGAGCAGGCTGAAGGCGACGAACAGGACCGAAAGCAGGACTGTCATGCGGAACAGGGTGCGTTCGATGCCGCGCCGGCTGCGGTAGGCGGTCACCTCGCCGCCGAAGGCGCCACCCAGCCCGGTCCCCCGCTGTTGAAGCAGGATCGATGCGATGAGCGCGATGGCCAGGATCATCTGGGCGAGGAGAAGTGGGGCTTGCATTGCGCGCGCAGTTTAGCAGAGACGTCCGGCGGCTTCGAACGTCAGAGGTGGCTGGGCTCCGACTCGTGTTCCAGGAGGCTCCGACCGGTCATCGCCGGTCCGTTCGGGATGCCGAGCAGCTCGCACAGCGTGGGCGCAACGTCCGCGAGCGACCCGTCGCGCAGGCGATCACGCCGATGGGTCTCGCTGACGAGGAGGAGCGGCACGGGCGACGTCGTGTGCTTCGTCTGCGGGTTGCCGTCCGCATCGCGCATCTCCTCGATGTTGCCATGGTCGGCGGTGATGACCAGCGGTCCACCCACGGCCAGTGCGGTGCGGGCGAGGCGGCCGAGGCATCCGTCGATGAACTCCGCCGCTTCCACCGCTGCCGGCCAGACGCCCGTGTGGCCGACCATGTCGGCGTTGGCGTAGTTCGCCACGATGAAGTCGTACCGCGCGCTCTTCAGCGCCTCGACAACGTGGTCCGTGATTTCATGGGCGCTCATCTGGGGCGCGAGGTCGTACGTGGCGACCTCGCGGTTCGAGGGAACGAGGGTGCGGTCCTCACCGGGAAAGGGCTCCTCCACCCCACCGTTGAAAAAGTAGGTGACGTGGGCGTACTTCTCGGTCTCGGCGACGTGCAGCTGTCGCTTTCCGAGCCGTGAGAGGTGGGCGGCCAGCGAGTCGGCGTTGACGGGCGGAAAGGCCGGGGTTGCGCCGAGCTCGGGAGAGGCCTCGTTCTCGGTCAGCGTGGTGAGCGGAACATGAAACGCGGTCCCCCGATCGAACTCGTCCATGTCCCGTCCCGCCACTGCTCGGGACAATTGTCGCGCGCGGTCCGCGCGGAAGTTGAGATGGACGGCGACATCCCCCTCTTCCATCGGCATGGCGCCGGCGAGCACCGTTGGCTGAATGAACTCGTCGCTCTCGCCCCGCGCGTAGGCGTTCGCCACCGCCCCACCGGCCGTTGCGGCTCGAACCCCCTCAGCGCGGACTATGGCGTCGTACGCGCGCTCGGTTCGCTCCCACCGATTGTCCCGGTCCATGGCGTAGTAGCGGCCGCTGACGGTCGCCACCCGCGCGTGTTCGTCGAAACGCGACTCCAGCGCAGGAAGGAACCGATCGGCGGAACGGGGCGGCGTGTCGCGACCGTCGGTGAAGGCGTGGAAAAGCACGCGATCCGGAGGAATCCCGATCCGATGCGCGAGCTCGACCATCGCGACGATGTGCTCATCGATGGCATGAACCCCACCCGGCCCCACGAGCCCCATCAGGTGCAGCCTGGTCCCCCGGTCAAGGACATCGCGACATGCCGCGACGAGCACCGGGTTGTCGAAGAAGCTGCCGTCGTCGATGGCGGCACTGACGCGAGGCAGGTCCTGGAGCACCCGGAAACCCGCCCCCAGATTCAGGTGACCGACCTCGCTGTTGCCCATCTGACCCGCCGGCAGGCCGACCGCCACGCCCGATGCCTCGAGCCTGCAGCACGGCCACTCGCGCAGAAGCCGGCTCCAGTTCCCCATCGAGGCCGAAGCAAGGGCATCGCGTGCGGCGTCGCTGCCGATGCCGAACCCATCGAGAACGACCAGGGTGACGGTCACGCGCGGGCTGCCGCCCGGAGGATGGCCGCGAACTGGTCCGGCTTCAGCGACGCCCCGCCGACGAGCGCCCCGTCGATGTCCGGCTGCGAGAAGAGCTCCCCGGCGTTCTCGGCCGTCACGCTGCCGCCGTACTGGATCGGGATGGCGTCGGCGGCGTCGGCATCGGCGGCGCGCAGGATCTGGCGAATCTGGGCGCATACCTCCTGGGCGTCCGCGGCCGATGCCGCGTCGCCGGTGCCGATGGCCCAGACCGGCTCGTAGGCGATCACCAATCCGGTCCTCGTGAGGGAGTCGAGACCGCCGACGGCCGCCCTCACCTGGCGATCGATGACGGCAGCGGTCTCGCCGGCGCGGCGCTCTTCAGCCCGCTCGCCGACCGCCGCGATCGGGCGCAGGCCATGGGCGACGGCGCTGGCGACCTTGCGCCCGACCCGCTCATCGGTCTCACCGTCATACAGCCGTCGCTCGGAATGACCAAGGATGACGAACTGGACCAACCCGTCGAGCATGAGCGGGCTCGTCTCCCCGGTGAACGCGCCGCGCTCCTCGAAATGCATCGTCTGCGCGCCGATGGAGATCCCGTCGCGCCCAATCGCCCGCTGCACGTCCGCCAGCCAGATGGTCGGTGGGCAGATGACGGCGGTGACCGACGGCGCCACACGCGCCGCGGCCTCAACGGCGTGCGCGAGTGCGACTGCCTCGTCGAGGGTCGTAGGATTCATCTTCCAGTTTCCGGCGATGATCGGTGCTCTCATCAGTCCTCCCCGTCGCCGGCAAGCTCAATGAGCCGCCGGAGACGATGGTTCATGGCCGAGCGGCTGACGCCGAGGCCGACGGCAAGGGTATCCAGATCGGCATCCGGCATGCGGCGCCGCTGTCCAGCCGCCTCGCGCAGGGAGGCCGCCAGGCGAGGCAGGGTGCCGTCGCGCTCGAGTCGGTCGATCGCCCGCAGCTGTCTGTCGGCGGCGTGCACCGTCCTGGCCAGGTTTGCGCCCTCGGCATTGAGCAGGCGGTTCAGGCGAGCACGAACGTCCCGACCGACGCGCTGCGTCTCGAGCTCGAGGACGCCCCGGTTCGCGCCGACGAGGCCGAGCAGCGCCACGATCTCGTCCTGCCCTTTGAGGTAGACGACATGGTGACCGCGGCGCGCCGTGCGCAGGCCCCGCACACCCATCAGCGCAAGGAGGGCCTGGAGCGTCTCCGCGGCATCGGCCGTGCGCAGTACGAACTCGACGTGCGGACCCGACCGCCCGAACGAGATCGACCCGGATCCGAGGAGCACGCCGCGCAGGAACGACCGGCGGTCGCACGCGGGAGCGTCCTCCCACCGCCATGCTCCCAGATGCTCGACCGCGACGGCCACGACCAGGTGACGACGAGCTCCCGGATGCCGGACGCGCTCCCCGGCGAGCGGGACGCGAGGAGCGTTGACCGGGACGCCGAGCGATCCCGCGAGGACCACCGCGGTCCGTGCGGTGGCGTGGTCGAGCGTGCGAAGCCGGCCCCCGTCGCTTCCATGCAGCAGGCCGAGGAGCTCCGCGCGCCGGCAGCAGGCGCGTGCCGGCTGAATGCGCGCAAGCTCTCCCTTCACCTCGCCCGCGAGGAGGACGGGAGCGCTCAGGAGGCGTTCGCCGTCGGACGCCTCACCCGGCGTTGCCGAGGTCGCTCGATGTTGTCTTCCTGCTGGAGACGCATGATGGCGGCCGCAAGCTTCGCCGGATCGTGTCGGTGCGCGTTGGCAGGATCGATCACATCCTCCTCGACGATGACGACCGGCAGCTCCTCGAGGCGCCGGACATCCACGTCGACCGGCTGCGCACGCCAGCCCGCCGGCCGCCGCGCATCCAGGTTGCGGTTGATGATGACGTAGTCGATGAGGTCGTCGCCGACGTGCGCGAAGAGCGCGCGCAGATGCTGGCTGGCGGTCAGGTTCTCCGTCTCACCCGGCTGGGTTGCGACGTTGCAGACGTAGACCTTGAGCCCCGTGGCGGCGATCAGCGCGTCGCGCACGTCACTGATGAGAAGGTTCGGGAGCACGCTGCTGAAGAGGCTCCCCGGGCCGATGATGATCATCTCCGCCTCGAGGATGCGCTCGAGGGCCTCCGGGGTGGCACGCACGTCCGCCGGTTCGATGAAGACCCGCTCGATCGGCTCCTCCGCCTTCGAGATCCCGACCTGCCCGTACAGGTGGCGTCCCGAGGCCAGCTGGGCCGAAAGATTGAGCGGAACGCTCGTGGCGGGCAGCACCTGGCCACGCACCGCGAGAACCCGGTTCGACTGGCGCACCGCCTCCTCGAAGTCCCCCGTGACCGCCGTCATGGCGGCGATGAAGAGGTTTCCGAACGCGTGGTCGTCCAGTCCTGACCCGGCGGGGAATCGGTACTGCATCAGCTGCGTCATGAGCGGCTCGGCATCGGCGAGCGCGGCGATGCAGTTGCGGATATCCCCGGGTGGCACGATCCCGAGCTGCTGGCGCAGGCGACCCGAGCTGCCGCCATCATCGGCGACCGCGACCACCGCCGTGATGTTGGCGCTGTACCCCTTGAGACCGCGCAGCAGCGTCGAGAGTCCGGTCCCGCCTCCGAGCGCCACGATGCGCGGACCGCGAGCAAGGTAACGCTTCGTGTAGAGGACCTCCATGACGCTGTCGCCCCGGGCGACGAACGGTGATATCACCGAGCGCATGAGACCCCAGAAGCCGATGCCGGTCAGGCCGATGCCGAGCAGGCCCACCAGCGCGGCGCGGATCTCCGGCTCGAGCCACGCGCCGGTGACCCAGTAGACGATCTGAATCTCATCGGCCGCGTTCGTCCGGTACAGATCGCGGATGAAGATCGCAGCCCCCAGGCCCAGGATGGCGATGCCGGTGAGCAGCAGAACGAGCCAGCGCTTGAGGTGCATCCCTGGGTAGAGCCAGCGTGGCAGACGTGGTCCCTTCAACGCTCGAGCTCCCGGTGGAACACCGCCACCGATGCTCCCGACATCTGCGCCAGGCGCCGTCCGAGCTCCTCGGCCAGCGCGATCGAGCGGTGATAGCCACCGGTGCAGCCGAGGGCCACCCGGAGCTGCTCCTTTCCCTCCGCGCGGTACGCCGGTACGGTCAGCTCGAGGAGCTCTGTCACCAGCTCGAGGAAGCGGTTCGCGGCCGGTTGGCCGAGAACGAAGTCACGAACCGGCTCTTCGAGGCCCGAGAGAGGCTTGAGCTGCGGGTTCCAATAGGGATTCGTCAGGAAACGGACGTCGAAGACGAGATCCGCTTCGAGCGGGATTCCGTACTTGAATCCGAAGGTGACGATGTCGATCCGGAGCTGGTTCGAGTCAGGGGCGCGCGGCACCGCCGCAAAGAGCCGATCCTTGAGCTGACCGATGGACAACCCACTGGTGTCGATGACGTGGTTCGCCAGATCGCGGGTTCGCGCCAGGCGGCGTCGTTCCTCCGCGATGCTGGCCTGGACGCCGCTGCGCGTCGCCTGGAGGGGGTGACGATGCCGCGTCTCACTGAAGCGACTGACCAGGCTGGCGTCGCTTGCCTCGAGGTAAATGAGCTCTAGCTTCGATCCCTCCGACGCGAGGGTGGCCGCCGCGCGCTCGATGGCCGGGGCCGGATCGCCGGATCGAATATCGAGGACGAGTGCCGACTGCCGATAGCGGTCAGGCTCGGCGCGCCGCAGGGAGAGGAAATCGTCGAGCAATGCCGGCGGCAGGTTGTCGACGCACGAGTACCCGAGATCTTCGAAGAGCTTGCTCGCCTGGCTCTTTCCAGCACCCGACAGGCCGCTGATGACGATTAGGTGCTCGGTGGCTGCATCCGGCTCCGATGCGCGCGGAGACGCAACCGACGACGTTGCTCCCGCGATCGCTGCCGTGCGCGCCACCTGTCTTCTCCATGCTCCGACCGGGTCCCGAGTATAGCCCGCCTTCAGCGTCGAACCCGTGAGCCACCTCGGCCATCCAGGATTCCGCGCACCGTTGCCCCGCACGAGGCGCGAAGGGCGTCCAGGTCGTATCCGCCCTCCAGCGTCAGGGCCACGCCGCCGATCTCGAGCCTCGCGCTGAGCGACCCGATCAGCTGAGCAACCCCCTCGTAGCCGTGCTCGGTCACCTCGAGGCTCGCCAGTGGGTCGTCGACGTGTGCGTCGTATCCGGCGGAGACGAGGATCATCTCGGGTGCGAAGGCCTCGATTGCCGGTAGCAGCTCGTCGCGCCAGGCCGAGACGAACGCCTCGTCGCCGCTGCCCGGCGGAAGCGGCCGATTGTGCATCGTCCCCGTCGCATTTCCCGTCCCCACTTCGGCAACCGCGCCTGTCCCGGGATAGAGTGGCGACTGGTGGGTGGAGGCGTAGCAGAGGGCCGCATCGGCGTCGAAGATGGCCTGCGTCCCGTCGCCGTGGTGCACGTCCCAGTCGATGATGGCGATCCGCTCCGCGACGCCACGGCTCCGCAGACCGGCGACCGCGATCGCCACATTGTTGACCAGGCAGAATCCGCTCCCCCCGCCACGCGAGGCGTGATGTCCGGGCGGTCGCACGACGGCAAATGCCACGTCCGCTGCGCCGGTGGCCGCTGCCAGGGCAGCCTGGAGCGTGGCCCCGGCCGCAAGCCGTGCGGCGTGAAGTGAGCCTGGCGAAAGATAGGTATCCGCGTCGAGCCAGCCGCCCCCGCGTGCCCCGACTTCCTCGAGCAGCGTCAGGTAGGCCGGATCGTGGGTGGCTTCGAGGGTCCGGCGATCGACCGATTCGACCCCTGGTTCCACCAATCTTTCGCCCGCCGCGTCCCGGACGCCGGCAGCGGCAGCCTGGCGGCGATCGGACCGCTCCGGATGGCCCGGTGACACGTGGAGGTCCATGGCCGCGTCGGTCAGCAGCCAGACGCTCACGGTCGGAGCTGGCGGATCAGTTGGAGGGTCCCCTCGAACAGGACGTACATGACCAGGGAGAGGATGATCGAGCTCAACGGATCGCCGCCGGGCGTGGCAACGATCGCAAAGACGACGATGGCCAGGACCGCCCATCGACGCCGCGAGGAGAGAAATCGGTAGTTGAGGATCCCGACCCGCGCGAGCAGCAAGAGAAGGACCGGGAACTGGAAGGCGAGGCCGAAGGCGAGCATCACCGTCGATGCGAAGCTGACGTACTCGCTCAGGCGCAGCTGGGTCACGACGCCGGGCAGGACCAGGCCCAGCAGGAAATCGAGCGCATAGGGCATCACGAAGTAGCCGAGGCCGATTCCGAGGGCGAAGAGGATCGCCGAGCCGATGAGCAGGGGCCAGATCAGCCGGCGCTCGTTGCGGGTCAAGCCGGGCGTCACGAAACGCCACACCTGGTAGAGGATGACCGGCACCGCGATGGCGATCCCCACGTAGAGTCCGATGCGCAGCCTCACCGACAGCGACTCACCGACGCTGATCTGGATGAGCGTGTCCTGGCCCTCGGGGAGGGCGGCGCGCAGGATGGCGATGATCGGCTCGGACAGGAAGAAGCCGACGATTCCCGCCAGAACGATCGTGATCGCGATGACGATGATGCGGCCGCGGAGCTCCTCGAGGTGCTCCAGGAGGCTCATCGTCGCGTCGTCGGTCCGTGGCGCCTCAGGCGTCACGTTCGGCTCGCCGTGGGGCGCGAGAGGTGCGCGACCTCAGTGCTTGGGAGTGTCGTGGGCCGGGCGATCTTCCGTGGATGCCTGCTTCGGCTCGCCGCGCACCGACTCTTCGAGGTCGTTGGATGCTTTGCGGAACTCTCGAATGCCCTTCCCGACCGCGTTGCCGATGTCGGGCAGCTTGCCGGGGCCAAAGATGATCAGGACGATCACCAGCAGCACGATGAGCTCCGCTGGTCCGGGAATCGGCATGTGTCAGGAACCTCCGCTGTGGATCCGCTC
>JACDBZ010000284.1 GCA_013694645.1 Chloroflexota bacterium | reverse complement strand
CAGGACCCTGCACAGCCCGAAGGGATCATCGGCCAGGAACCGCCGGAGGGCACATCCGTCGCGCCGGGCAGCAGGTTCACGATGTTCTCGGCGCGGATCTCCGACTGTCGCTGAGCGACCTATACTCGGCCGTTCCAGCCAACTTCACGAAGGAGCCGATTGAGCATGCGCCTGCGCGCGACGAGCACCTCGCCAGCCACCGTCGAGGCGGACGTCCTCGCCGTCCCGATCTACCGTGAGGACGCGGAGATGTCGCCCGACCTCGCGGACCTGGATGCGGCGTCCGGCGGCGCCATCAGCGCTGCGATCGCGTGGGGTGAGTTCAACCCGCTCGAGCACGCATCGGCCCTCATCGGTGGGGGCGAGCTGCCCTCCGGTCGGCTCCTCCTGCTGAACGCCGGAGCACGTGGTCGTGGTGCATGGCGGGCTCGTCGCCTGGCGATGGTCGCGACGAGACAGCTGAACGGACGTGGTGCGGCCACGCTCGCCCTGTGGCTGCGTGACGGAGAGGGCGACAACGCCTGGGCGGCCGCTGCGGCGGGCGCCGTCGCCGGAACGTACCGCGCGACGGCGGTCTACGGTCGGGTACGCGACACCGACGCCATGAAGCGATCCGTGGCGGAGGTGCTCTGCATCGGTGCCGGCTCGCAGGACGCGCTCGACCGGGGCACGGAGATCGGGGAGGGCATGGCCTTCGGTCGCGATCTCGCCAACCG
This sequence comes from Chloroflexota bacterium, assembly GCA_013694645.1. Taxonomy (GTDB): domain Bacteria; phylum Chloroflexota; class Limnocylindria; order QHBO01; family QHBO01; genus JACDBZ01. The sequence goes on along the minus strand of JACDBZ010000284.1, from coordinate 1,985 downwards.
ATCCGCCAACGACCTCTCGCCGGAGCGCATGGCCGAGGTTGCGCTCGAGCTGACCGCCGATGGCTGCACCGTCGAGATTCTCGAGCCCGAACAGATGGCGGAGCTCGGGATGGGTCTCCTGCTGGGCGTCGGACAGGGCGCTGCGCATCCGCCTCGGCTCATCGCCGTCAAGCTTCCCGGGTGGGAGAAGGCCGCGGACGGGGAGCGCCTCGCCATCGTCGGCAAGGGGGTGTGCTTCGACTCAGGCGGCATCAGCATCAAGCCCGCAGAGAACATGGGAGACATGAAGCACGACAAGTCCGGCGCCGCGGCCGTGATCGCGGCCGCGCGTACCGTCGCGCGACTGGCCCCGGAAACGCCCCTGATGGCTGTTGCGCCGATGGTCGAGAATATGCCGGGCGGCAATGCCCAGCGCCCCGGCGACGTGGTCAGGGCAATGAACGGGATGACCGTCGAGGTCACCAACACCGACGCCGAGGGACGGCTGATCCTGGCCGATGCCATGACCTGGGCCGAGCGGCAGGGCGCGACGCACATCGTCGACGTGGCCACGCTCACCGGCGCCCAGGCGATGGCGTTCGGGGATCAGATCAGTGCCTACTTCGCCCGCCCGCGCGAATGGGGCGAACGGATCGCCGCCGCTGCCGAGGAAGCGGGGGAGTGGTTCTGGGAGATGCCGCTCGCCGTGGAATATCGAGCAAGCTACGACTCGCCGCATGCCGACATCGTCAACTCCGGCACTCGGGATGGGTCACTCATCAAGAGCGCGGTATTTCTCTCCGAGTTCGTGACCGTTCCGTGGGTTCACATCGACATCGCGGGCCCGGCATATCTCGGTGCGGAAAAGCCCCACGGGCCGAAGGGTGCCACCGGTGCGGCCGTCGGGGCACTGGTGCAACTGGCGCTGGACTTCAGCGGCGGTCGCGTCAACAGGGAATCTAACGGGGAATCTGCGTGAGGGAGTGAGCCCCGGCCGCATCGGCCGGGGCCCGGGAACGGTCTAGCGGTCGCCGTCGACGGCGTCGCGGACGTCATCCTTCGTCTCGCCCCACTCGTTCTGAACCTTGCCCTCGGCCTGGTCCATCTTGCCCTCGGCCTCCGTCGAGGTGTCGTCCGTGGCGTCGCCCCATTCTTCCTTGATCTTGCCACCGGCCTCCTTGATGGGGCCTTCGATGCGGTCACTATCCACGATGTGATCCTCCCGTGTGGTGCCGGTCAGCTTGCCGGCGGTGAGCCGATGCTTCGCAGACAGCGTGCCAATCTGCGCTCATCACCGGTCGGACGATCGGCCTATGGCGGGTGGCGCCGCGACTCGTAGGATGGGCGGTGCCGCCGTGCACCGGGCGTGGCGCGTCGAGACTGGAGGCTGGAGCGTAATCGTGAGCCCGGCGATCGTGGCCATCGGGGGGATCTTCGTCCTCGGCGGCGTCCTTGCCGAGCGGCTGGCGAGCGTCTGGCCGCCAGACGAGGCCCAGAGACGCCCGATTGGCTGGCGCACCGTGGTGATCGCCCTCGTGAGCGGCGTGGCCGCGGCTGCGGTCGCCTACCGCTCGCACCTGCCATGGTGGGCGACCGGTGTCTACCTGGTGCTCCTGGCGCTGCTCCTGGTGCTGACCGCCACTGATCTCGAGCAACGGCGCCTGCCGCACCTCGTCCTGGATCCGCTCATCCTGCTCAGCGTGCTCTTCGTACCCCTGAATCCCGGCGTAGACCCTCTGATGGCCGTGATCGGGGCTGCGGCGGCCGTGGGGTTCCTGGGAGCGTTGGCCATCGTGGTGCGCGGTGGCCTGGCGCTCGGTGACCTCTACCTGGTGACGCCCATCGGTCTCATGCTCGGATGGCCGGCCATCTTCAGTGCGCTGTTTGCCGCGGCGTTCCTGTCCGCGGGTGCGAGCCTGGCCCTGCTGGCGGCTCGTCGCGTGGGCATGCGCAGCTACATCCCGTTCGGCCCGTTCCTGGTTGCCGGCGCGGTGCTGGTGCTGCTC
>JACDBZ010000267.1 GCA_013694645.1 Chloroflexota bacterium | reverse complement strand
CCCTGCTCGTGGCGCATCCCCAAACCGATGCACTCCGGGACCAGACCTGGTGGCTCGAGCCTCACTGAGTGGTGGCGTCGCGCCGGCCTGCCGTAGTGGAGGCTTTTCCAGATGAGCGTCGTCATCGTTGGTGGCGGGTTCGGGGCTCTCGAGGTGGCGCTGGCGCTCGGGGCAGCCGACCGCGACATCCCGCTCCGGGTCGTAGCGACCGAGACGAGCGTTCTGTACCGGCCATGGCTGATCCACCTCCCTGCCGGCAAGCGAAAGCCGCCGATGATCCCGTCCGCGCGGCTGCTGGCTCGCGCCGGCGTCGAGGTCACCGCCGACCGGGCTGCCTCCGCCGATCTCGGCCGGCGCGTAATCACGCTCGAGTCAGGCGCGGAGCTCCCCTACCAGCAGCTGGTGGTGGCGACCGGCGCGGTGTCGGATCGCGATCGGGTGCCCGGCTCACGCGCCGGCGCGCTGTTCCCGTGCGACGAGGCCGATGCGGCCGAGCTGGCCACCCGGATCGACCAGGGCGCGACCGAGGTCGCCATCGTCTTCGGCTGGGAGCGTCCCGGACCCGGCTTGGAATACGCTGCCTGGATCGCTGCACACCGCCGCGAGGTCCGGGTGGCGGCGATCGATGGCGACGGAACGCTGGAGCGTCGGGCTGGTCTGAAGGCGACGGCGTGGCTGCGCCAGCTGTTCGAGAGCCGCGGCGCGCGGCTGCTGGAGGGACGCGTCGAGAGCATCGGGGACGGCCAGGTCTCGCTCGCAAACGGTGAAAGCGTGCCTGCCGAGGTCATCGCCATCGCCACGCCGCTGCGCGGCTGCACGGACTGGCTGCCCACTGAGCTGCGCGGCCCGAACAACCGAATCGCCGTCGACGCCGCGATGGCCGTGGCGCCCGGCATCTTCGCCATCGGCGACGTGGTGAGCGCGCCGGATGGCTATCGGCTGCCGCCGGCGCTGCGCTCGATCCAGGGGACATCTCGAGGAGTGGCCGCTAACGTGGTGCGAGCACGGCGGGGCGAACTGCCGCTTCCGGTCCTCAAGCCCGGGATGCCAGACATGATGGGCCCTGACCTGGCCGGCACGGCGATGCTCGTACGCGATGGCCGCCTCGTCATCCGGGGTCGCCTGCCGCTCCTCCTCCGCTCACTCGGAGAGCGCCGCTACCTCCGGTCGCGGGACGCCACGTACTGAGCCCCGCGCCGGGGGCTGAGCACTCGCCGCGCTGCCAGCGACCCGATGGCCATCGCAAGCAACGCCAGAGCCGCCCACGAGAGGTCCGCGGGCGGAGCGTCGGTTGACGTGTCCGGAAGCGTGCCCGGTGTCGGCGTCGGTGTCGGGGCGGGCGGACTGGGCGGGACGCTGGCGGCGAGCACATTCACGTCCACGGAGTCGACGCAGGTCGGGTCAGCGGTCGGATAAGCGGTGAGCTGCCAGGCGCCGATGTCCGCGTCCTCGAAGACGGCAATGCCGTCGAAATCGCCAAAGATGTCGGGCGCGCTGGTGAAGGTCTCGGTCGCGCCGTCCGGCGCGAGGAACTCAAGGGTAACTTCGGTCATCGAGCCGAAGTCGAAGCCGTAGAGATCGAGCTCGGCACCGACCGCGACGTCGATCGCGCCATCGACGAGGTCGCCGTCCGGAGGAACCGCGGCCGCCAGGTCGCACACAGGGGCGCCGGTGCTGACGTAGGTGCGGAACGCGAGGTCAGAGCCGTCCTGGTAGGGCTCCCAGGTGGCCGGGGCGGCACCGCCCCACGCCATCCCTCCGGCATACACGTCGGTCGCACTCTTGCCCCAGCCCCACGCGGGGTCGGTCGTCGCCGACATCGGGTCGATTGGGATCTCGATCGCGTCGCCCGACCGCTAGAGGTCGAGCGCTTCGAAATTGCGCGCCTGCTCGCAGTCGCCGCAGATCCAGCCCTTGCCGTCCTGGACCGGCGGCATGCCGTCCGCCCAGAGCGGGCCTCGGCACATCGAGCAGCGCTCCCAGCATGTCGGGCTCGGTTGCTGGCTCCTCTAAGGATCGCGATGCGGACGCTCGAGCGGCGACATCAGACCGGGGTGCGGTTGGTATCGGTCATGGCGACAGTATCGGCCCGCACTGCGACAGCAGCCTGCCCCGATGCCATCGCGACAGCAGGGCTGTCCGGATGGCTCTCGATGCTCCGGGCATGACCCTCGTCGACTACTGCCAGCTCATCAACGCGACCTGCCGATCCCGGAGCGCGCGTGCGGGTCGAAGGCGGTGTACGTCAGCCAGCGCGAGGCCGGCGCATCAGCCCGCCGTGGTCGACACGACGGGTCGCTGGCGGCGTATCGATGTCGGTTTTGCTCGCTCTGGCACCTGGGACATCGCCGGCATCGCCATGGGCATGGCCGATGACGACGAGACGCCGCTCCCACCGTGCCCGACCTGCGGCGCGTCCAAGGCGGTGCCAATTCTGTATGGCTACCCCACCTTCGAGCTCTTCGTTGCCTCCGAGCGGGGCGAGGTCAGGCTGGGCGGCTGCATCATCGGCGAAGAGTCACCCGATTACGAGTGCGGCGGCTGCGGCAACGCCCTGCCCTGGGTTCGTGCCGAAGACTGACCGAGCCTGGCGCGGCATGTCAGCTCCTCGGCCGACGCTCCGGCGGGAGTACGACTTCACCAGCCATTGGCGCCGATCGGGTGATGGTCAACGGCGCATCGAAGCGCCCAGAATGTGCGGAGTCGGCCTGCGACCCACTGTCCAGCGATCGGGCAGCGCGTCCAGGCAGCACCTCGAGCCATGCAGCGCATCATCGACCGACCCACGGCCGCGACCCGTCCCCGCAGCGTCCGCATGCGCCTGGCTTCGGCAACTCCCTACGGACCGGCCCGCCAATCTCCGCGTGTGCCCGACGAACGACGGCTGTCCGGTCTTCCCTGAACCGAGGAGGGCAACCATGGCCGACCAGTTGATCAACTACGTCTTCAAGAAGCTGGCCATCGCAAACCCGGGCGGCGCGCTGCCGATGACGGTCACGAACGGGACGGTCACCGCGGGGCCGGGCGATACGATCGCCGGGAAGTTTCCAAAGTCGGTCGACCTGGGAACGACGGGTGCGGCGTCCGTGGCGATCAATGGACTGCCGGTGGACACGGCGCGTTTCGCGGTCCGCATCGTGTTCAATGCAAGCGGGCCGGTGACCAATCGGCAGAACCTGGCGGAGTCAGACTTTCTCCCGTTTTCGCTCTTTCTCCTGCCGCGGCCGGGATCGGCTACCGAGTTCGACCTCGCCGCATCGGCCTCGCCGAAGGCGCATGGCTGGCGAGCGGCAAGCACCCGCTTTGCGACCGGCCTGAAGGCGGGCACCTGGTACGTGGCCGACCTCGTGTACGACCAGGACACGCTAGCGGTGTTCGTGGACGGCGCGATCGTTTCGGTCCATGCCTTCCCGCAGGGGTCGATCACAGAGCTGACGGGTAAGCGCCTCTACGTCGGGACCTGGGTGGACGGCGCCCGCGATCACTTCAACGGCAAGATCGCCGTGCTCAAGCTGCATGCGGGCGTTCCGGACGAGCTGGAGGCCCAGGTCGACGAGCGGCGAGCGCATCCCGAGTGGTTCATCACGCATAAGCTCGAGAGCCTGCGGCCGGCCCTCGACCTCGGCGAGCCAACGGCGGGCATCGCCTGGGAGGCGGGCACGGGCGCCTACCTCCAGCCGCACCAAAACGGCTCGCTCATGTACCACGACTCGGTCGGCGTCGCCTTCGAGATGCACGGCGCCATCCACGCGTACTTCACCGGCATGTCGAACCGCGCCCGCCTGGGGCACCTGGTGAGCGACGAGGCGCCGACCACCAAGGCCGGCGGCCGCAAGAGCGTGTTCAGCAAGGGCGCCATCTACTGGTCCGGGGCGACCGGCGCGGTGCCGGTGGTCGACCAGATCTACCTCGACTACGAGGCGCTCGGCGAGTCGGCGGGCATCGGCTTCCCGACTGCGGCGGCGGGATCGGTCACGGCAGGCCAGCAGCAGCTGTTCGAGGGCGCCCGGATGTACCTGAAGACCGGCGCGCCGCGCGCTCTCGAGGTGCACGGCGCCATCCTGGCGAAATACCTGGCGCTCGGCGGTCCGGGCACCTGGGGGTTCCCGATCACGAACGAATCGGACGTGAAGAAGGGCTCGAGCGTCATCGGTAAGTACTCCGAGTTCGAGCGCTGTACGATCTACTGGAGCGGAGCGACCGGCGCGTTCGAGGGCCACGGCGATATCCGGCGCAAGTATCAGGACATGGGTGGGCCGCCCGGCGAGCTCGGCTTCCCGACTTCCGACGAGACCGATATCCCCGGCGTCGCCGGAGCCGGTCGCTACAACTCGTTCCAGAAGGCGAGCCTGCTCTGGTACGGCAGCTTCGCCTCGATCGTCGTGGCGCGCCCATTCACGATCTTCATCGGCCACGTCAATGCCGACGAGTCCGAGGGATTCCTCATGGGCCAGAACGACATGTACATCTACGTGCAGGTCAAGGACGGCTCGAACGTCGTGTACGACAAGCGCCATCCGTCGAGCGGCGACTGGGGCGGTCAGAACACGAAGGACGTCAATCTCAACATCCCTGTCACCCTCGTCCCTGACCCCAGCCGGTCGGTGACCTTCAGCGTCGACGTGTGGGAAGCAGATCCGGGCAACGACGATCACCTGGGCAAGTGGACCAAGGTCCTCGACGCCAGCAACGGTTGGGGGCTGCTCGAGAACGGCGGGATCCTGAACTCAGGCTCCTTCAGCGACATCAACTCCATCACCGCATCGGTCAAGCCGATCGTCGACTTCGCGGGCCTGACGGAACCGCAGAAGTGGTGGGGGGTGAAGAACCAGGGCACCGATGACCTCTCGCACAGCCAGTACGCGTCCGCTTTCAGCGACGTCGATAGCGCCGCCGAGTGGTGGGACGCAACCGACTGGCTGGATAAGGCCTTCTACGAGCTGGTGGTGGAGGACATAGCCGAGAACGGCAACTGCTTCGGGATGAGCCTCGAGTCGATCTACGCGCGGAAAGGATCCAGCCTCTACAGTCTGCCGCTCGACCGATTCACCTCCTGGAGCACCGTGAAGCCAGAGGTGAACATCAAGCACCAGTACCAGGTCGGGGCTGGACCGATCTGGTGGTTCGTCAAGGAGTTTGTCACGGGCAATACCCACGATCCGGTCGACGTCTTCACGCGCACTCGCGACGAGTTCCGCAAGGGCAACAACCCCGTCTTGTGCCTGGCCCAGAACTACGATTTCTCCGGCGCGCCGCATTGTGTGGCACCGATCGCCTGGGACGACTCGGTGAAGCCTTGGCGCATGACGATCGCTGATCCGAATTTCCCGGCCACCACCCGCACGCTGACCGTGAACCCGGACACCAACTCGTTCGAGTACATCGGCAGCTCCACCTACCGGGGCGGCGAGTGGACCGGCGGGCGCCTCCACTTCATGCCCTTCTCGCTTCTCTGCTCAAGACCGCGTACCCCGGTCTGGGACGCGATCCTCCTGCTGCTGGCCGGAACGGTGATCATCCTGGCCGATGACGCCCAGACGGTGGGCATCACCGATGGTTCGGGCAACGACCTGGATGCCTACGGCTCGCGGGCGATCTCAGAGCTCAAGTCGGGGCGGCCCCTCAACGACTTCTTCGTTAGCTATCGCGGATCGGCCCGTACGACGGTCCGCGAGTCGCGGCTGGAGCCGATCACCATCCACCGCGGGTCGTCGCGGCTCGACCGCCTGTCGATTCCACGCCCGAAGGGCTCGATCGCGGGCGAGATCCTCCTGCGCATGGCGCCGATGGCACGCGGCTGGCGGCCCGGAGGGGCGTTCGTGGATGACGCTGTGCTGTCTCACGTGGCGATCGCTGACCTGCCGCGCACGCGGGCGTTGAGCACCGTGCGCCGTGCGCTCGACCGACGCTCGGCCGTTGAGCGGCGCCTGGCGGATCGGACCGTCGACGCCGTCGTCAACGACCCGTCGGCCATGCGGGCGCTGGATCCGGAGGCGCGCGAGCTGCTGCGTGCGGTGGCGCGCGAGGCGCGTCCCGGCGACTTCCGCCACCGGGCGGTTGGCCTGCGACGAGGCGAGTTCCAGTACGCCATGAAGCACGGCCTGAGCGAGCTGAAGATCTCCGGCGCGATGTCGAAGGGCGAGATGACCCAGATCGACCTCGCCGACATCGGCTCCAGCACGAATACGGTCAAGGTCAAGGCGGACCGCGACAAGGCGATCGCACTCGAGGTGACGCACAAGCTCGGCGTGGCGGGAGACCACGTCCGGGTCCGCGTCGACCAGATGCCGGCCCAAGCAGGCAAGGAGCTCCAGTTCAACCTCAAGCCCGGGCTCGGCGGCATCGAGATCCTCGGACCGACCGGGACGAAGGCGCCTGTGACCGTCGATGCAACCATCGGCGGCAAGAAGATGTCGTCGACCTTCACCGTGCCGCTCGACGGTGGGGCGCGCCTGAAGCTCTCGACCGTTCTGTCCAAGGGCGCCCTGGGCGTGTCACGAATCGAAAAGCTATTCGGTCCGGCGAAGGAGGTGCGCCTCATCGACCATGACTGACTGAGGCTGGGGGTGCGGTACGGTGACCGAGCACTCGCCGCGCCGCCAGCGATCCAGCCGCCACTGCAAGCGATGCCAGCGCCGGCGGCGGATCGGCTCAGGGGGCTCGGGCCAGGGCGCGCTCGGCCTGGGCGAGGTGGAATCGGTCGTGACCAGCAATCATGGTGAACAGGAGCCCGTAGCTTTCCGGCCCGCGCTCGGCGTGGACGCCGAAGCGATCGCGGTCCCCGACCGGCGTCCGCGCCCAGAGCGCCAGGTTGGCCTGACGCAGGGGCTCGAACAGCGCGAGCAGCTCATCGGCCTCCTCCACGCGGGCATGCAGCCGATCCACCCACCGATCCTGGTCGTAGCCGATCAGTGCCGGCTCGGCAACCACCATCGAGCAGATCGCCGGCCCCGCCCGGACCTCGCCGGCCACCGTCAACACGACCTTTGGGAACAAGCGAACGATCCTCGCCACGCTCATCGATGTGTCGATCGCCCGTTGACGGCGCGTTCGCACGATGTATACGTACATCATGGAGCGGACCCAGATCTACCTCAGCCGGGATCAGTTAACTGCGCTCGATCGCGAGGCGAAGCGGACCGGGACCACCCGGTCGCACCTCATCCGGGAAGCGATCGAAGCGCGATACGGCACCAGCCCGGACGCGAAGCGTGTCCGCGAAGCGCTGCGTGCGACGGCGGGCCTGTGGAGCGATCGGACGGAGACCGGCCAGGAGTACGTGGAGCGCATCCGAACCGGGCAGCGCCTCCGTGATCTTTACCCGAAGGACGACGAGGCACCGAC